>PBGQ01000022.1 GCA_002720125.1 Rickettsiales bacterium
GTAAATTTAAAGAATAATCATCTAAATTATTTTTAACTTTTTCTATAGTATTTTTTAAAATAGGATCTCTAAAATGCTGATGCAAATAACTACTTTCAAAATTTGAAGGAAATATATCCTTGGCAAAATTGTTAGCAAATAAAATAAACCTTAGTTCATTAATCAATACCAATGGAAGTGGAATCGAGTCTAGTAATTGAGAATATTTACTTTTCTCTTCTAATAACTTTTTATCATAAAGGTGTATCTTTTTTTCAAATGCAGACTTAAATCTCAGGTATTCATTAGTGGGATTTAAGAAAAAATCTATCAAAGTGCTGTTGATATAGATATTTTCTTCTTTAAGCAAATTAAGGCTATTATGATAAAATTTATAAAGTTTTATCATAAAGAAAAAAAGTGTGCAGCTAAGTGCAGTTAAAGTTAGATAACCTTCTAAATAAAAATTAAAATAGAAAAAAACCAAGCTAGTAATCAGAATTAAAAAGAAAGTAAATGATAATAAAGTATATCTAATTTTAAGCAAATTATGCTTTTTTAGACACTAATTTACTATTACCAGAGCTGGAAAAAGTATTTGGTTTAGATGAATCATAGGCAGCAAACAAAGCTAAAGTAACAATTTCTGAAACACTAGCTCCTACTCTAACTATTTGTGCAGAATTTTTTAATCCAGTTAATAGAGGTCCTATAGTTTTTCCCGCACCCACTTCTCCTACTAATCTTGAAGCTATGTTCGCAGCATGTAATCCTGGCATTATCAATATGTTCGCAGGCTTCGATAGTCTACTAAAAGGATAAAATGATAGTAATTTAGCATTAAGTGCTACATCAACAGTCATTTCGCCATCATACTCAAAGTTTACTTTTCTCGAGTTTAGAACCTCTATAGCTTCGTGAACTCTTTCTGTACCTTTTATTTCTGGATTGCCAAAGTTAGCAAATGATAGCATGGCTACTCTAGGATCATGACCAAGTTTTTGGGCTATGTCCGCAGTCTGGCAGGCTATATCAGCAAGCTCTTCACTTGATGGCATATAATGAACAGTAGTATCAGCTATAAACAAAGTTCTACCTTCAAACATTATTATAGACATTCCAAATATTCTAGATTTAGGAGCGGGATCAATTACTTTCGTAATATCATCATAAGCTACAAAGTAATTTCTAGTAGATCCCGTGATCATTCCATCAGCATCACCGTTAGCAACCATGCAAGCGGCAAAAATATTTCTGTCTTGATTAACAAGGCGCTGACAATCTCTTTCTAAATAACCTTTTCTGTTTAGTTTTTTGTATAAAAAACTAAAGTAATCACTATTTTTTTTAGAAATGCTTGCATTAAGTATTTCTAATACTTCTGTATCATGTAATCCAACTTTCTTTATAGCAGAATGGATTTGTTCCTCTCTTCCTATTAATATAGGTTGGCCGTATCCTTCTTTATAAAATTGCATTGCTGCGCGTATTACAGTTTCCTGTTCTCCTTCTGCAAATACTATTCTTTTCGGAGAGGCTTTAACATTATCAGCAACTCCTTGTATAAGCGTTGCTGTTCTATCAAGCCTAGCTGCAAGGGTCCTCCTATAACCTAATTCATCTTCAATCGGTTTTTTTGCTACACCAGAGTCTGTTGCAGCTTTTGCAACTGCAGGAGGAATCGCCGTAAGCAATCTTGGATCAAATGGTTTTGGAATAATATAATCTGGGCCAAAATTTAGTAGCTGTCCTGAGTAAGCATTAGATACCTCATCAGGTACATCCTGCTTGGCTAAGTCTGCCAATGCTTTAGTAGCTGCAATTTTCATATCAATATTTATCGCAGATGCTCTTACATCTAGAGCTCCTCTAAATATATAGGGAAAACCCAGAACATTATTAACCTGATTAGGATAGTCTGATCTTCCTGTTGCAATTATAGCATCTGGTCTTACTTCTTTAAGGTCAGCTGGATTTATTTCTGGATCAGGATTTGCCATAGCAAAGATTATAGGATTTTTTGCCATACTTTTCATCATTTCCTTAGAGAAAGCTCCTTTTACAGATAGTCCAAATGCCACATCTGCACCTTTGATAGCTTCCTCAAGTGTTCTGAGATTAGTTTCAACTGCGTGAGCAGACTTCCACTGATCCAAATTATCTCTTCCTTTGTAAATAACACCTTTTCTGTCGCATAGAATTGCATTTTCCGAAGGCATTCCCATAGATTTTAGTAATTCTACACATGCAAGGCCTGCGGCGCCTGCTCCATTTACTACCATTCTAAAATTTTTAATATCTTTTTCTGTAATAGATAATGCATTAATCAGACCTGCTGTTGCAACTATTGCAGTTCCGTGCTGATCATCGTGAAATACAGGAATATCCAATATCTCAGAGAGTTTCTGTTCTATCATGAAACACTCTGGAGCTTTAATGTCTTCTAAATTTATACCACCCCATGATTTGCCAAGATGTTTTATGCAGTTACAAAATTCCTCTACATCTTCAGTATCAACTTCTAAATCAATCCCATCTATATCTGCAAATCTTTTAAATAGTACAGCTTTACCTTCCATAACTGGTTTAGAGGCTAGTGCTCCAAGATTACCCAAACCAAGAACAGCAGTTCCATTAGAAACGATTGCTACCATGTTTCCTTTTGCAGTATAGTCATAGGCAGCATCTGGATTCTTTTGTATTTCTAAACATGGAATAGCTACCCCTGGTGAATAAGCTAATGATAAATCTCTAGCAGTAGAAAGTGGTTTTGTGGCAGATATTTGAAGTTTTCCAGGTTTTTTATTCTTATGAAAATCTAATGCGTCTTGTGGTGTTATATTAAATCTAGTAGTTAAATCTGGCATTTCATTTTCTTTGTAAAAGAATATAATATTTTAATTATTTGGTAAAGTAATTTAGTTTCAAAATATGATAAAAAAACAATTAACTCCACTATTGAAGCAATACCTTGATATTAAAGAACAGTACCATGATTGTTTGATTTTTTTTAGGTTAGGAGATTTCTATGAATTATTCTTTGAAGATGCAGAAGTAGCAGCCAAAGAACTTAACATAACTTTAACCAAAAGAGGCCAATTAGATAATAAAGAAATACCCATGTGTGGAGTTCCTTTTTTCCAAGGAGAAGTTTATTTAGCAAGATTATTAAAAAAAGGTTTCAAAGTAGCTATATGCGAACAGATGGAGAGACCTGAAGAGAGCAAGAAAAGAGGTCACAAGGAAATTATAAAAAGAAAAGTAGTAAGGGTTGCTACACCAGGGACTTTGACAGAAGAAAAAGAATTAGAAAGTCCAGAAAATAATTTTTTAGCTTCTTTGATGTGCAAAGGAGATGCTTTTTCCTTAGCCTGGATTGATATATCTACTGGAGAAATATCTTTAAAGAAATGCTTAGATATAAACCAATTTATATCTTGTGTCGAAGAAATAAGGCCTTCAGAGATTATTTACAACCAAGAATATCTAGAAGAGAAACTTTTAGGAATCTTAAGAAAAAATATATTAGGAACTCTATCAGAAGTAGAAAGCATATATTACAATTACAAAGAAAATATTAAGCTGATACATAGAGCATATGATAACAACAAAGATTTTAAAATAGAAAACTTTTCTAATGAACAATTAGAAATATTAGGAAGTTTAGTAAAATATATTTCTTACACTCAAGATGGAAAAACCCCACCAATAAAAATACCGAATAAAGAAGAAGAAAAAGAGTTTTTAGAAATAGATGTTTCTTCTAAAAAAAATCTTGAAATTGTAAATGCTTTAAATGGCGACAGAAAGGGTAGCTTGTTAGATGCAGTCAATTATACAAAAACCTCAACAGGTGAAAGAAAACTAATTAATGACTTGCTAAACCCGTTAACAAGTTTATCTAAAATAAAACTCCGTCAAGAATTAGTAGAGTTTTTCTTTTATAATTATTCTTTTTTGATAGATTCTTTTTCTAATGAATTTTCGAAAATACCTGATTTTTCTAGATCTATTGTAAGGCTTTCCTTGAACAGGGGAGGGCCTAGAGATTTAAGTAGCATAAACAGTGGTCTAAGGAGAGCTCTTATTATCGTAGATATGGTTTATGATAAGAGATTAGCTAATACTAAATCTGATACTATAAAAAAAATAATATATCCTATTAAAAATAATAAAAATATTAAAGATATAAAAAACATTCTTGATTTGGCTTTAGAAGAAAAACTTCCGCTTCATATTAGGGATGGAGGTTTTATAAAGAAAGGCTATGACTCAGAATTAGACTCACTAATAAACTACAGAGATAATAGCAAAAAAATTATAGTAGATATCGAATTAAAAGAGAGATTATTTACTAAGATTAATAATCTTAGAATAAAGTATAATAATTTTTTGGTATATTTTATAGAAGTTAGTCCTATGCAACAAAAAAAAGTCAGAAATTTTCCAGAAAGATATATTCACAGACAAACCCTTAAAAATTGCATAAGATTTACTTCCAGAGAATTAGTAGATGTATCTGAAAAAATTATTAATTCTAATGCGAAGTTATTAGAAAAAGAAATTGAAATATATAAGAAAATAGTTAATGAAATAATTAACAACTCTCATTTAATTCTAAAAATTAGCGATATTGTAGCTAGATTGGACGTAGCACTTAGTTGGGCAACCTATGCCAAAAATTCTAAATCAGTTAAACCTAGTATTTCTGAAGATAACCAGTATTCCATAAATAATGGAAGACATCCATCGGTAGAAAAAACTCATAGCGAAAAATTTATACCAAATAGTTGTGTCTTAAATAAAAAAAATAATAATGTCTTTAAATTGATCACTGGCCCAAATATGTCAGGAAAATCTACTTTTCTTAGACAAAATGCAATTATATTAATTATGGCTCAGGCTGGGGGTTTTTGCCCAGCAGACTCNGTNAAGATAGGAATATGTGANAAATTATTTTGCAGGGTAGGNTCAGGAGATGAACTNGCTAAAGGNAACTCAACATTTATGGTAGAAATGTTGGAAACNGCAAGAATACTTCAAAAGGCAACTATTNATTCTCTGGTAATTCTAGATGAAATTGGGCGAGGTACTTCCACCTATGACGGAATGTCTATAGCTTGGGCAACNATAGAGTATTTGGTTGAAAAAATTAAATGTAAAACGCTATTTGCTACTCATTATAATGAACTTGGGGCATTAAAAGAAAAATTTCCAGAATTAGAACTTAATACATTTAGAGTAAAAGAGTGNAAAGGANATTTAGTCTTTCTACATGAAATTAATGAAGGAGTAGCTGCTAGCTCATACGGAATTCAGGTAGCTAAAATGGCTGGTATTCCAAACTTGTTGACAGAAAGAGCTGAAGAAATTCTAAAAATTCTAGAAACNAAAAATGATAAAAATAGAAATAGAAAAATACAATTAGATATAAATTATGCTAAACCGCAAGAAAGTAGTTTTTTAATTCTTAATGAGATAAAGAAAGATTTAATAAATTTAAATATTAACAAGATTAGTCCAATAGATGCTTTAAATAGATTAAATAAATATAAAGAAAAACTGTTCGAAGGAGAAGTAGAGGATAATGAATAAAAGCTTTTTCAAAGCATTCACAATAATGAGTCTAGTTACTTCCTTAAGTAGAATACTTGGATATGTCAGAGATTTTATTTTTGCATTTATAATGGGTGCTGGTCCTATNGCAGATGCTTTTTTATTAGCGTTTAGGATCCCAAATTTTTTCAGAAGATTTTTTGCAGAAGGTGCTATAAACAATGCCTTTGTGCCCATGTATTTAGATATAAAGAAAAGAAATGGNGAAAAAAAAGCAGAATTGTTTGTAGGAAAATTTATGACTTTGCTNTTAATATNTCTTATTNTTTTCGTACTAATTTTAGAATTCTTNATGNTACANGTAGTTTCATTNCTAGCACCTGGATTNNCAGAAGANCTAGTTNAGAAAACTTCCTTCCTAGCCTCTATCATGATGCCTTACTTAATTTTTATATCGGTCAGCTCCTTAATAGGCGCAACATTGAATGCTAATGGCAGATATGCATTGTGGTCTTTTTCGCCAGTAATTTTAAACCTTATGATGATATTAGGAATGTGTTACTCAGTTTATGCTTCTTTAATTACAGAAGATTTACTTTCTTGGGCAGTTCTAATTTCAGGTTTAATACAGTTTACTGTTTTATCTATTTGGATAAAAATAAAAAAAATAAAAGTTACTTTCCTATTTCCTAGTATTACAAAAAAAATAAGGACTTTATTAGGTTTACTTTTGCCAAATTTTCTTGCCGGTGGAATAACTCAGATTAATCANTTTGTAGGAGTTTTTTTTGCTTCAGGAATAACAGGAGCAATTTCATGGTTGTATTATTCAGATAGGATTGTGCAACTTCCTTTAGGTATATTTGCTATAACNATATCAACTATNTTACTAACATCTTTATCAAAATTAAAGNATAACNANAAAANATATTCAGAGAGAATTAATGCTTCATTTATATTAATGTTATCTTTAACATCTATATGCGCAATTGGTTTGATTGCTATACCTGAACTTATTGTAGACATACTTTTTAAAAGAGGAAAGTTTGGCTATGGGGATGTCAGAGCTACCAGCGATGCATTAGTTATGTACTCCTTAGGTCTTCCTGCTTTTGGACTAATAAAACTATTTTCTACTATTTTTTTTGCTAGGAAAGATACTAAAACCCCTTTTTATTTCTCCCTATTTTCTATGCTTTTAAATATAATATTAATTATTTTTTTAATTCGAAGTAATGGACATTTAGGAATTGCACTGGCTTTGAGCATATCTAGTTGGTTTAATGTATTATTATTATATTTAGGATTAAGAATAAAAAAAATATGGAAAATTGATTATCAATTATTGATAAATATTTTGAAGCTTGCTCTAATATGCTTTATTGCTTTTATAGTTTTAAATATATGTCATTTTTTAATTCTTTATTATGACATTCTTATGATTTCAAATATTTATAAAAAGATTATTTTCTTAGTTTGTTTAATGGTAATAACTGGTTTAGTATTTGTATTATTAAGTTTTTTCTTTAATTTATTAATCGTTAAAGATTTTAAAGAAAAATTATTTCAAAAGTCATGGTATGGAAAATAAATCAGATAGTATTTTTTCAGGAGTTCAACCAACTGGAAATCTGCATTTAGGAAATTACCTTGGTGCAATAAAAAATTTCGTCGAACTACAAAACAATAATAAAGCCTCAAAATTTTATTATTGTGTAGTAGATCTTCATGCAATTACTGTTTACCAGGAACCAAATAAGCTTAAGAGAGATATACTTGAGACCGCAGCGACCTTCATNGCTTNAGGTATAGATCCTAAAAAAAGTATAATTTTCAACCAATCAAAGGTNAGCTGTCATGCAGAGTTGGCCTGGATACTAAATTGTATTTGTAGAATAGGATGGTTAAATAGAATGACACAGTTTAAGGAAAAAGCAGGAAAAAATAGAGAAAAAGTATCCGTAGGTTTGTTTACTTATCCTGTTTTAATGGCCGCTGATATTTTAGCATATAAAGCTAATTTAGTACCAGTAGGTGACGACCAGAAACAACACTTAGAACTAGCTAGGGATATAGCACAAAAATTTAACCATGATTTTGATGTAGATTTTTTCCCTGAAATTAAGCCTTTAATATTTGGTTCTGCTACTAGGGTAATGAGTTTGCGCAATGGAAATTATAAGATGTCAAAATCAGATGTTTCTGAATTTTCAAGAATCAATATACTAGATGATGAAGATACTCTAATAAATAAGATAAGAAAAGCTAAAACAGATAGCGATTTAATTATGGGGTACGAAGCATTAGAAGATAATGGTTTAATTAAAGAAGAAATATCAAAAAAACGTCCTGAGGCAGCAAACCTATTACAAATTTACAGTGCACTCAAGGATGAAACCCTAACAAAAATTATAGAACGTTTCGCAGGAAAAAGTTTTAGTACTTTAAAAGAAAAAATATCAGAAGAGCTAATTAAAACCATCTTACCTATTGGAAGAGAGGTAAGAAGAATGTTAGATGACCCAACTTACATATTAGACGTTTTGAATGAGGGAAGTGTTATTGCACAAGAAGAAGCAGAAAAAAATTTAAAGGAACTTAAAAATATAATAGGATTAATTTAAGAAAGAATGAAATTTGGATATTTATTTACCCATAGCTGAGATATCTCAGAATGTTTTTTTCTTGCTTACAATAGGGTTCATAGCCGGAATATTATCTGGTATGTTCGGAGTAGGGGGAGGCTTTTTAACCACACCTATCTTAATAATAGGAGGGATACCCCCAGCCGTGGCTGTAGGTAGCGAAGCAAATCACATAGCAGGATCATCTCTTGCAGGATTTATGACATATCTCAGAAGACAAAATGTTGATTTAAAAATGGGAATTATTTTGTTGTTAGGCGGCATGTGCGGCTCGGTAATAGGAGTCTATCTTTTTAAGTTTCTTTCGATCAAAGGTAGATTAGAAGAGGTTATAGCTTTTGCTTATATTTTTCTCTTAGGATTTATAGGAATTTATATGCTGCTAGAAAGCTTAAAAAGTCATAAAAGGAAAAGTTCCAAAAATAATTCAAAACTTCATGTACACGGATGGTTGCACGGACTTCCTTTTAGGATAAAGTTTAGAAGGTCGAAATTATATATAAGTATTATACCCCCTATTTTTATAAGCTTCATAATAGGAGTTCTAGCATCTATTATGGGTGTAGGTGGAGGTTTTATTTTAGTACCAGCAATGATATATTTGTTAGGAATGTCAACTCAAATAGTTATTGGTACATCTTTAATGCAGGTTTTGTTTGTGTCAATTACCTCTACTATAATGCATGCCTATGTTAATCAAACAGTTGATATAATACTTTCGGCTTTTCTTCTTTTTGGTGGATTATTTGGAGTTCAGATGGGAGTAGTATTAGTACAAAGAATTTCTGGGGAATTGATAAGAATGCTTTTAGGAATAATAATAATATTCTTATGTTTGTTCATGTCTAGTAAATTTGTTGTAAACCCTGATTTTAAGTTTATTGTAGAGTTTATAAAATGACTTTTTTTATATTTTTTATTCTCTTCATTTTCTTTACAACTGATACAGTAGCAAAAGAAAAATTGTTTGTAGATTTCTTTGATAATGAAATAAGTATAGATGTTGGTTTTACAGGAGCTAAACTGTCTTTTTTTGGTGCAATAGAAGGTTCAGGAGATGTAGTAGTTGCAGTTACTGGTCCAAGAAAAAAAATAAAAGTTACAAATAAACAAAAGATAATGGGAGTCTGGGTAAATTCTGATACAGAAAATTTTTATGATGTTCCTAGTTTTTATTATGTTGCATCAAATAAACCTTTGCAAGATATTGATGCGCGTACATCCTTTTACATTAATCAAATAGGTCTTGCTAATTTGAGGTTTGAAGGAGCAGAAGATTTGGAAAGTAGAGAAAGAGATAGTTGGAAAAGGGGTATCATAGATACTATGGTTAAATTAGGAAGATACAACTCTGAGAATGGAAATATAAATATCTCAAAGAGTAAACTATTCAAAACAGAGTTTAATTTTTCTTCCGATATTTTAGAAGGCGAGTATATAGTAGATACACTTTTGTTAAAATCAGGCAATGTAATAGGCGCAAAGAGGTCCTTCATAAATGTATCTAAGTCAGGATTGGGAGAAAAAATATATAAATTTTCAAGTGAATACAGCATGATATATGGTATTTTTTCAGTATTATTCGCTCTAATATTTGGATTTACAGCAAATTTATTTATGAGGAAAATAAATGCATAAAACTAAAAAGAAAATTGTCGAGAACTATTTGGTTTGTGTTGATGAGTCAAAGGAATTTTTGGATGCTTTAGATTATGCTTGTTATAATGCAGAAAAAAATAAGATGGGTTTAATACTATTTTATGTAATTGAACAAGAAAATTTTAGACATTGGCAAGGAGTTGAAAATATGATGCAAAAAGAAGAGGAAAGCAAGGCCAAAGCGTTACTTAAAAAATTTAAGAATATTATAAATGAAAAATATGATTTAAAGATTAGGAATATAATTGAGCGAGGTGAGAAAGTTGAAAAATTAATAGAATTATTTAGTGATAGGAAGTTAAAAATTAATAAGCTTATTCTCGGATTATCACTAAAAGAATCAGATACTAATAAAATTATCAGTTCACTAACTGGAAGCTCTAGGAGAAAATTATCTTTGCCAATTACTATAGTTCCTGGTAAGTTAATAAATTGATATGTTTATAAAAGTAGAAGAAACTCCAAATCCAGACACACTTAAGTTCATTCCAGAAAAAGAATTAGGTTTGTCAAACAATTTCTTTCTAAACAAGGGAGACGACATAAAATCGTTTCCAATAGCTAAAGAGCTATTTGATATTGAGGGTGTTAAGAGTATATTATTAGATAATGATTTTATTTCTGTTACTAAGAGTAGTAATGAAAGTTGGGAATTTTTACAAACCATAATTACCTCTCAGTTGGGTTCATATTTTCAAGAAAGTAGGCCTGTTATGATTACTAACAGTGAAGCGAGAAATGATAAAAAAGAATTTAGTCAAGTTGAAATTAAAATAAGGGATCTTTTAGAGACGAGAGTAAAACCAGTAGTGGCCGGGCATGGCGGAGATATATCATTTCACAGTTTTGAAGAAGGAACGGTTTATCTAGAATTAAAAGGAAGTTGTTCAGGTTGTCCTTCTTCTACAGCAACCTTAAAGATGGGGATAGAAAACATGCTCAAACATTATATACCAGAAATAAAAGAGGTTTTAGAGGTTGGGAATTAACTGATATTGGTTACTTTTGAATAGCTGATAATGCCACCATTCATTGTGATAGAAATCAAACCCTGCCAAAGTCATAATTGATAAAAGCAGGTATCTATTTTTTCTTGCAGTTATACTAATTTCCTTCGATAAATGGTAGGCTTTTTTAGAAAAATCGTCAAATTTTGTCCCCATATCTAATTCATTATTGTTTTTATCAGTAAGAGTTAGATCAACAGCTACTCCTTTTGTATGAGGAGAGCCTTTTTTGGGGTCAGACAAAAAGTTTGGATTGGGATAGCCAGACCAGAGACTTTCCTGAACATACTGAGGTCTGTAAGCGTCAAATATCTTTAATTTGTATTGTAAACTAGAAGCAATATTCACAGCTTGCACAAGCATTTTTTCTGCTTCTGGATGTAAAAAGCATTTATCTTCCTGAAAAATTCTTTTTCCAAGAATATTGTCTTCTGACGCATATTTAAGATCAATTATCAAATTATGTTTTTTTACGCTTATTTCTACTAATTTCATTGCATGTTTTTAGTAATACTTTATTAGTATAGTATGAATAATTCAACTTTATTGTCTATAGAAACATCTCTCAATAGAATTTATTTAATAATATTAAAAAGAAAAGAAATATTTGAAGTTTTAAAAAAAAATGTAAAAAGTGTAGAAATAGAATTAAACTTGCTAATTAGAGAAATTATGAGAAATGCAAATATTAATTTTATTGATTTGGACTATATAATGGTTTCTTTAGGTCCAGGATCTTTTACTGGAACTAGAGTAGGTATATCTGCGGCTAAAGCAATTTCTGTCATAACAGGCAAAAAAATAATAGGCTTTAGTAACTTTGAAACGATATATAATACAATTTTAATAAAAGATAAAAAACTTATAGGTTCAGATGTAGAAATACTGGTTAAAGCTCATAAGGATAGTTTTTTCAGTCAGACATTCAGTGCTGAAAATAAATATAAACAAAAGATGAAATATAAAAGACTAGAGGATATCCAAAAAAATTATCGTGAAAGAAAATTTTTTATAGGTAATTTTAAAAATAAGTATCATATTGAAAACTTTATAGAGTGTTGGCCATCTAAAAGAGGTTATTTAAAGATGGTAAGGAATAAAGTCTTGGTTCTTAAAAAGAACGTTACAACAGAACTTAACCCAATTTATATAAAAGAACACTATGCTAATAAGTAAAAGAAAAGAAAAGGACTTGGATAAAATTTTTAAATTTTATAACTCTGTAAAAGACGGAGAAGAGAGAAAATGGAAAAAAAGTTTTTTTCACAACATAGTAGGTAATGAAAATACATTCTTCCTATACTCTTTTCCAGCTAAAGGTTATTTGATTTTTTCTTTATCACAAGAAAGTATAGATGTAATTGCTTTAGCTACAGACCAAGACTTCAGGAAAAACGGTATTGCTACAAAACTGCTAAAAAAAATGATTATACTTGCTAAGGAAAACCATGCTAATAAAGCCTTTTTAGAAGTCTCTACATGTAATCTAGCAGCCATCAAATTATATCAAAAGTTTGGTTTTTCTAAAATAGGGATTAGGAGGAATTACTACCAAAAGAAAAAAGAAAAACAGGATGCCATACTAATGAAATTAGAAATTAGCTAGTTTTATGTTTAATCTTTAAGCTAAAAACACCTTTGCTAATTTCCAACTTTTCTAAAATCTTAAATCCTAATTCATTTAGACTATCTGGCATGCCTTCTAGTGCTTCTTTATCATTAAGATGAACTGTTAGTTGATTTCCTTTTTCTAATTTCTCGAGTGCTATTTTTGTTTTTACAAATGTGATAGGGCATTTATCATCAAGCAAATTAAGGAACATTTTTTCTTTCTTTTTCCTGTACATAAGCTAAAATATAAACATTTAATATAATTTGTAAATGGTTGCTAAAAAACTAACAATTTCTAGAATTGAAGCCTTGTGTGCAAATAGAGGTATAAAGATTACACATCAAAGGAGTATTATTGCCCGTGTAATATCAGAAGCAAAAGANCATCCTGATGCAAATAAGGTTTTTATTAGAGCAAATAAAATTGATAACAGAATCAGTTTAGCTACTGTTTATAGGACTATAAAGCTATTTGAAGAGAATAACGTATTAAGTAGAATAGATTTTGGAGGAAACAGGGCAAGGTATGAAGAACTCACAGAAACACATCATGATCACTTAATTGACGTGGATACAGGAGAGATTATAGAATTTGTAGATGATGAAATAGAGGAGTTACAAAGAAAGGTCGCAGAAAAATATGGTTACTCATTAGTAGATCATAAGATGGAATTATTTGGAAAAAAAAAATAGACAAGAATAAATAGATTTTATGGCAATAGCAGAAGACATTAATTTTTCATCTCTTAACTTACGTACAGGTAATTTAGAGGTAAGATTAGCTGAAAATAATTTGGAAATAGATGCAGCGCAAGCATTAAGGTATAAAATTTTTTTTGAGGAAATGGACGCCATTCCTAATAAAAATCAGAAAAGATTAAAAAGAGATATAGATCTATATGATCCATATTTTGATCATATATTAGTTATTGACCACGATATTAGGGGGCCTTTTAGAAATAAAGTTGTAGGAACTTACAGACTAAATCGAGGAATTACAAAAACTAAAAAAAACTTTTTCTATACTGCCAGTGAATTCAATATTGAAAAACTATTAAATTTTTCTGGAGAAATTCTAGAGTTAGGAAGAAGTTGTGTTTCCCAGAAGCACAGAAATGGAAAAACTATGCAATTGTTGTGGAATTTTATTGCGTTATATGTGATTAAAAACAATATAAAAATAATGTTTGGATGTGCTTCATTTCCTGGCATAAATGCCAAAAAACATATAATGGCACTTAAATATCTTCAAGAAAAATATTTAGCTCCCCTAGAGATGAGACCGTTCGCTTTAAATGAAAAAAAAGTTTGTCTTGAAAAGATTTCTAGTAGTTCATCTAATTTAGATAATTTTAAGAAGTTTTTAGGGTTAATACCTCCTCTTATTAAAGGTTACATTAGGCTAGGAGCATATGTAGGCGAAGGTGCTGTAATAGACCACGAATTTAACACCATAGACGTTTGTATAGTTTTACCAACCAAAAAAGTTGCCTCTAGATATATGGAACATTATGATAGAAAATAATATTTTTCATAAGGTTTGATTTGTTATTTTTATTTAAAATATTTTCAATAATTCTTCTAATTGTTGCATTGTTGCCTTTTCAGATGTTTTTTATTTTAATAAAAAGCGACCTAAGATTTTCTCTTCCCAAGGTCTTTCATAAAAAATTATTATCAATTTTAGGCATTAGAGTAAATGTGTATGGAAATCCGGCTAATGCAAAACCGCTTTTCATTGTTGGAAATCACACATCTTATTTGGATATTGTTATTTTAGGATCATTATTTCCTATTTGTTTTATAGCTAAGGAAGAAATTAGAAAATGGTTTCTATTTGGTTTTTTAGCAAAATTGCAAAACAGCATATTCATAAATAGAAGAAATACAATGATTTTAGAAGCTATAACAAAGATTAATAAGAATATAGGAAAAAGTTTCGCTATTGTTTTATTTCCAGAGGGCACAACAAGCAATGGTAAAAAAATTCTTAATTTTAAGTCATCATTATTTAGTATTTTTGAACAAGACGCTTTATTGGCATTGCAAAATTTTTCTCTTTGTTATACACATATCAATGACTTACCAATTGACAATAGATTAAGACCAATTATTTCTTGGTATGGCGATATGAGCATGTTTAAGCATTTAAGAGCATTAATTAACCAACAATCTATAAATGCGAGCATAGTTTTTCATCCTCTTATGAGAACAGCTGGCTTAAATAGAAAAGAGATAAGCTTTCTCTCAAGGGAGCAGGTAAAAAAAGGCTTTTATTCTGTAAATTAAAATTGAGAATTTCTTGAAAAAAAATATTTTTATAAAAACTTTTGGCTGTCAAATGAATAGTTATGACAGTGATAGAATTCTAGAAAGCCTTAGTTTGACTCACGAAAAAGTCGAAAAGCCAGAAAATGCAGATTTAATAATTCTTAACACATGTCATATAAGAGAGAGAGCTGCAGAAAAAATCTATTCTGAAATAGGTAAACTATCAAAACTTAAAAGAGAAAATAAGAATCTTAAACTTGTTGTTGCAGGTTGCGTTGCACAAGCTGAAGGTTCTGCAATGATATCCAGACAGCCTAATATTGATGCGGTGATAGGCCCACAGATGTATCATGACTTTTCAAACCTACTTAACGAAAAGAAAAAGTCGGAAAGAATAAAGTTAAATTTTGAGAATATCAAAAAATTTCAGAATTACAAAAACAAGAGAATGCTTTCATCAGTAAGTTCTTTTGTAACGGTTCAAGAGGGTTGTGATAAGTTTTGTAGTTTTTGTGTCGTTCCATTTACTAGAGGAGCAGAAAATTCTAGGAATTTAGAGGAAATAATAAAAGAAGTTGAAGACCTTTCTCTATTAGGATGTAAAGAAATAATTCTCTTGGGACAAAATGTAAATGCTTATCACGGACTTCATTCAAAAAATAATGAAGCCGACTTATCACAATTAATCTATGAAATAGAAAAAATTAATGGAATTGAAAGAATTAGCTACACTACATCTCATCCGGTAGATATGAAAGAGAGTCTTATGTTATTGCATGGAAGCAGTAGAAAACTAAACCCATATTTACATTTGCCCGTACAATCAGGGTCGAACAGAATCCTGAAAATGATGAATAGAAAGTACAGCACAAAAGAGTATGTTGATATTATAGAGAAAATACGTAAAAGCAGGCCAGACATAGCTTTATCATCAGATTTTATAGTGGGCTATCCGGGAGAGACAAAAGAGGATTTTAGGAAGACTATTGACTTGGTAAAATTTATTGAATTTTCACAATCATATTCGTTTAAATACAGTGCAAGGCCAGGAACAAAAGCATCTAGGTCAGATAGCGTGCTATGTACAAAAGAGTCTAGTGATAGATTATATGAACTTCAGGATTTACTTAAATCACAACAAAAAAAATTTAACAAACAGTTCTTAGGAAAACAGGTAAAAGTTTTGTGCAAAGGAAAGGGTAAAAAAGAAGGACAACTGAGAGGAACTACACAATGGATGCAGGTGGTCAACTTTAAAGGTAAAAAAGTTAAATCTCCTATTGTAAACGTGAAAATATCAAGAGTTACGGATAACAGCTTACTAGGAGAGGCAGTATAATTAACAGCCAAAATAATCAAATAGTTTTTGACGTAGACGATAATTCTATAGCTATCCCGCTTTTTGGAGAAAGAGATCGAAATATTAAATATATAGAGAAATCACTTAATCTGAAAATAAATGCTAGGGGCAACATTCTTTATATTAATGGAAAGGAAGCAGAGAGAGCTAAAAATATCATACTTAATTTGATAAAAATAATAAGAGAGAAAAAAATTCTTGATAATGAAGAAGTTGAAACGGAAGTAAGACTGTCAAATGAGAAAGACAAAGATGTTATTAACGAAAATTTTATTAAAACACCCAAAAAAAAGATTTTAGCTCGAACTATTAAACAAGCAGAATATCTTAGAGGCTTAAAACAAAATACTCTAACTATTGGAGTAGGACCTGCAGGAACTGGAAAAACCTATCTGGCTGTAGCACATGCAGTTGAACGAATATTATCTGGAGAAGTAGACAAGATTATTTTATCAAGGCCGGCTGTAGAAGCTGGCGAGCAATTAGGTTTTCTTCCAGGAGATTTGAAGGAAAAAATAGATCCTTACTTAAGGCCTCTTTATGATGCTTTAGGTGATTGTATGANTAGGGACAAAATAGCTAAGTTTATAGACAGAGAAAAAATCGAAATAGCTCCTCTAGCCTTCATGAGAGGAAGAACCCTTTCTGATGCCTATATAATTTTAGATGAAGCACAAAATACATCTCCTATGCAAATGAAAATGTTTCTAACAAGATTAGGCAAAGGCTCTCAGATGGTTCTTACAGGAGACCTTTCTCAAATTGATTTACCTCAGCAAGTTTCATCTGGTTTGTATGAAGCTNTGGATGTTACAAANGGAATTAAAAAAGTTGCTCAAATTAAATTTACAGAAAAGGATGTTGTAAGGCATCCACTTGTTACAGAAATTGTAAATAGTTATAATAATAGAAATATATTTCCACAATAGATTTATTCAATGAGACATATAAGCATCAATAATAGAATATTTGTTATCTTAGAGGATGCTAAATGGAGTGTTAGCCATATCAAGGCAGTTCGTAATGTACTTAACGTTTGTGCACTTAATAAAAAAGGTTTATCAGTCAAATTAACAAATGACTATGGTATAAAAGAACTCAACTATAAGTGGAGGGGAATAAAAAAGCCTACAAATGTTCTTAGTTTTCCTAATAATTTAAATAAAGATAAGTCTATAAATGCTTATCAGTATCTAGGTGATATTTTAATTAGTTATGATACGCTTAAAAAAGAAACTACAATATACAAGGTTCCATTTGTTAATCATTTATCCCATATTTTAATTCACGGAATTCTTCATTTGAAAGGATATAAGCATGATTTGTGGAGAGAAGAGAATATTATGAAAAAAGAGGAAATAAGGATTCTGGAAATGTTAAACATAAACACAGCATATCTGAAGAGATTGTTTTAGAAAATTGAAAAAAATATTTACATCTATAATTAAGCTATTATCTCCTAAAATAAAAACTTTAGAGCTAGTAAATAATATTTCTAAGGATGAAGGACTGTCGAGTGAGCAAACACATATGCTTGGTAATCTGCTAAAATTGGGAAATATTCAGGTTAGAGATATAATGGTACCCAGAGCAGATATAGTAGCTATTTCTATGAATAAAAATTTTTCAGAAACCTTACAGCTTTTTATAGATGCTTCTCATAGCAGAATGCCAGTATTTAATAATCAGTTAGATAACATTACAGGAATGATTCATGTTAAAGACTTACTTCCATATTGGCACAAGAATTCAGAGTTCTCGATAATTAAAATAAAGAGAAATGTAATATTCGCTTCTCCATCAATGTTAGTGAATGACCTATTAGGTCAGATGAGAGCTACCAGAACTCATCTCGCTATTATTGTAGATGAACATGGAGGAACTGATGGAATAGTAACAATTGAAGATCTCGTAGAAGAAATAGTTGGAGAAATCGAAGATGAACATGACTCAAAAGAAGCACCTGTAATTACCACAATGGACGATGGTTCTCTTTTGGTTAATGCAAGAGCATTAACATCTGATCTGGAAGGAGCATTGGGGTTAGTTTTCTCACACATAGAAGATTATAAAGAAGTAGACACAGTTGGAGGTCTTATTTTTACAATATGTGGAAAAATCCCTAAAGTAAATGAAGTTATACCTGAGCCAAAATCTGGCATAAATTTCAAGATACTAGAAGCTGACCAAAGGAGAATAAACAAAGTTCTAGTTTTTAGAGGTGCAAATATAATTGATAAGTAATGANAATATTTCTAATCGCTGGACTTTTTTAATTTTTATAGGATTAGGACTTTCTTCATGCTTGGGTTTTTCTCCGTTTAATTTTTTCTTTATCACGCTATTCAATTTCGCTATTTCTATCTATCTATTACAAAAAAGTAAAGATGAGAAGAAAGCATTTTTTTTAGGTTTCTATTTTGGTATAGGTTACCACTTAGCAACTTTGTACTGGATAGCAATGTCTTTTAAAGTTGCTGAAAAAGGTGGNCTTTTTTTAGGATTTATAGCAGTGCTTTTTTTGTCATCTTTTCTTGCATTGTTACATGGCATTTGTTTTTATTTAATTAAATATCTTTCAAAAGATTTAAAAAATTTTTCTTCAGCACTATCAGCAGTCTTCTTTCTAAGTATTTTTGATTGGATTAAAGGAAACATATTTTGGGGTTTTCCTTGGACTCCATTATCCTCTATTTGGTCCTTCAATACATTTACCCTTTATCCTTTTTCTATAATTGGTACTTGGGGTTATTCAATGGTTTCTTTTTTCATAGTTTTAGGAATTTATTTGTTATTAAATAAGAGTAAACTATCTCTATTTTTTTTCATGCCCTATTTGTTAATTATTTTTTCTATTTTGCTTCCTTTAAATAAGAAAGGAAGCAGAGTAGAAGAAATAAAAGTAAGACTAGTTCAACCTAATATTAAGCAATCAGAGAAGTGGAAATTATCTATGATAAAGAAAAATATGAATAAATTATTTGATTTATCACTCTTAAAAGGAATTGAAAATATAGATATGGTAGTATGGCCTGAAACAGCTGTTCCATTTGATATAAATAGTGACAGCATTTTTTCCAAAGTATTTTATAAAAAAATTGAAAACTTTAAATCAATAGTGTTTGGATTTATTAGAAAAGAAAGAATAGAGAATAAAGAGCAACTTTATAACTCACTCTATTTCCAAAACTCAAAACAGGATTATTTCCTAATACACGACAAGACTAAACTTGTTCCATTTGGTGAGTATAACCCTTTTAACAGATTCTCGGGAATAAAAAAGCTAACAAGTGGAAGTACTGACTTTCAACAAGGTGAAATAATAAATACAATTAGAATTACTGAAAACATATTTGCACTCCCTTTAATTTGTTATGAAGTTATATTTCCAGAATTACCAAAGAAAGAAAAAAATCATTATAATCTATTAATAAATATAACAAACGACGGATGGTATGGTAATACAACAGGTCCTTATCAGCATCTAGCACTGTCAAGGATAAGAGCAGTTAAAGAAGGAACTGTACTAATAAGAGTGGCTAATACTGGAATTTCTGCTATAATTAACCCTAGTGGTGAAATTATTTCTAAATTAGATTTAGACTCAGAAGGAATTCTTGATAAAAAAATAGAACTTTTTGTAATTAAAACTTTTTATAAAAAGCATGGAGAAGCTTTTTTTTATTTATCAATTTTTTTAATAGGGTTGATTTTAGTTATTCTTTACTTCAAAGAGAGGCAGGAAAATTAAATGTCAAATGAAGAATACATATTTACTAGTGAAAGTGTTTCAGAAGGCCATCCTGACAAAGTTTGTGACCAGATTTCAGATTCAATTGTCGATTATTATATAGAGAATTGTGAGTCTCCAGAATTAGCAAGAGTTGCTTGTGAAACCATGGTCACAACAAATAAGGTTTTCATAGCTGGTGAGGTTAGAGGCGATGGTATATTAAAGGAAATTAACCAAGATAAGATTAAGAGTATAACTCGAAATGTTATTAAATCCATCGGATATGAACAAGATACTTTTCATTGGAAAGATGTTGAAATAGAAATTAATTTGCACGCTCAATCAACTGATATAGGTATGGGGGTGGACGCCTTAAACAAAAATGATGAAGGAGCTGGAGATCAAGGCATAATGTTTGGCTATGCAACTGATGAGACTGAATCCTATATGCCAATTCCTATAAAACTCAGTCATGATTTATTAGCAGAGATTAGAAATAGAAGGATTTTAAAAGATATAGTAGGATTAGGACCTGACGCGAAATCACAGTTTTCTATTAAATATAAAAACAATGTTCCAATAGACATACACTCTGTAGTTTTATCTATACAGCATAATTCTTCCTNTAAAACNCAAGATATNAGGGANATTNTNACNCCNATTATTAAAAAAGTTTTACCAAATCAGTGGNAATGCACAGATGAAAAAATATTGATAAATCCTACAGGTAGATTTGAAATCGGAGGACCACATGGAGATGCTGGATTGACCGGTAGAAAAATAGTAGTCGATACATATGGAGGTGTTTGTCCTCATGGTGGAGGAGCATTTTCTGGGAAAGATCCTTCTAAGGTAGATAGGTCGGGTGCATATGCCGCAAGATATATAGCTAAAAATATAGTTGCAGCAGGTTTAGCTAAAAAATGTACNATTCAACTTGCCTACATAATAGGAGTGGCGTCTCCTATTTCAATATTTCTTGATACACATAATACTTCTGATATTGAAAATAGCAAAATAATTAATGCTGTAAGAGATTTATTCGATTTGAGGCCAGCAGGTATTAGGAAGATGCTGAATTTAGCTAGACCTATATATCAGAAAACCGCTTCTTTTGGACACTTTGGTAGGGATCCTGAAGATAAAGGCTACTTTTCATGGGAAAAAACAGATAAGGTAGAAGAGTTAAAAAAATTATTGTAGAAGACTTGAAATATAATTACTTCGGAAGAAGAAAAGGACACAAACTAAGTCAAAAAAAAAATCAAGCACTTAAAACTATACTGCCATTAGTTGAAATAAAGTCTGAAGATTTTAAAAAAATACTTAAAATGAATCCTAAATCATTTNGTAGAAATATAACATTAGAAATTGGCTATGGTTCTGGTGAAAACTTAAATTACATGCTCAATAATGACAAAGTTTCCTATTTTATAGGTGTAGAAATATATGAAAATGGAGTTGCAGAATTTTTAAGTAAGCTCTTAGAAAAAAACCTGCAACGCATCAAAGTTTTTAGACATGATTTTAGGATGCTTCTCAATAATACACCTAGCTCTTTTTTTAATAGAATTTTAATTTTATATCCTGACCCTTGGATAAAAAGACGACACAATAAGAGGAGAATAATTAATCATGATAGTATCAAAGAAATTACAAAAGCCATGAAGATAGGAGGTCTTATTTACATAGCAACTGATGTAAAAGAATATTTTATTTTTATATTGGAAGTTTTTTCTAAAGAAAAAAAATTAGAAATACTAAATAATGATAATTTTCTAACAAAACCAAAAGAATTAGGACCAACAAAATATGAAAAAAAAGCAAGAGCTAGTTTAAGAGATTCATTTTTTTTAGTAGCTAAAAAAACTTCTGGATAAAAGATGAAAAATATTTTAAATTTGCAACTTTAATACATAATGAAGAAAATTTTTAATTTTTTTCTCTCTATGTTACAATTATAATACAATTTTAAAGAGGTATCAATGAGTGGAACAGAAGGTCTATCAGTTGTAAGACCGGAACTATTGCAAATAGCTGAGGCTGTTGCAAGAGATAAGTCAATAGAACAGGATATAGTTATAGAAGCTATGGAACAAGCAATACAAACCGCAGCAAAAAAAAAATATGGACAAGAACTTGAAGTAAAAGCTGAAATAGATAAAAGCTCCGGTGAAATTAAGATCAGCAGAGTTTTATTGGTAGTCGAAAAAATAGAAAATGCATCTCAAGAAGTATCTTTGGAACAGGGAAAGTATATAAGTGATAATGCCAAAATNGGGGATTATATTTATGATCCCTTGCCTCCTATAGATTTTGGTAGAGTGGCCGCTCAAACTGCCAAACAAGTAATTACTCAAAGAGTTAAGGAGGCAGACAAGGAAAGACAATACAATGAGTTTAAAGATAAACAGGGACAAATTATAAATGGTGTTGTTAAAAGAGTAGAGTATGGAAATGTTTTCTTAGACTTAGGAAAAGCTGAAGCTTACATGAGAAAAGATGATACTATTTCAAGAGAAATTTTTAGGCCAGGAGATAGAACTAGAGCTTTTATCATGGATGTTAAAAAAGATTCGAATGGACCTCAAATTTTTGTATCGAGGACCAGTAATGATTTTATGGCAGCATTATTTACTCAAGAGGTTCCAGAAATATATGATGGAATTATTAAGATAAATTCAGTTGCAAGGGATCCAGGTAGTAGAGCAAAAATTGCAGTTTTTTCAAATGATAAAACAATAGATCCAGTAGGAGCTTGTGTTGGAATGAGAGGGAGTAGGGTACAAGCTATCGTAAATGAACTGCAGGGAGAAAAAATTGATATAATTCCATGGTCTGAAGATGCTGCTTCATTTATTGTTAATACCTTGTCTCCTGCGGAAGTAACAAAAGTAGTTTTAGATGAAGAAAATAGAAGAGTTGAAGTAATTGTTCCTGATGACCAACTAAGCTTAGCTATTGGAAGAAAGGGTCAAAATGTTAGACTAGCATCCCATGTTTCTAAGTGGGAAATATCAATCTTGACTGAGGCTGCAGAGTCAGAAAGAAGGCAACAAGAGTTAAAAAAAGAAACACAAGTGCTCATTGATGCTTTAGTTATTGACGAGGTAATTGCTCACTTACTTGTNTCAGAAGGCTTTAAAAGCATAGAGGCTGTTGCTTATGTGCCAATCGAAGAATTAAAATCTATAGAAGGTTTTGATGAGAACTTAGCTCAAGAATTAAAAAGTAGAGCAATATCATATATTGATGAAAAAGAAGAAGAATTCGAAAAAGAAAGAAAAAAACTTGGTGTAAGTGATGAGCTTAAGGANATTGAAGGTTTAGACGCAGAAATGTTAGTCATATTAGGAAAAAACGAAATCAAAACAAAAGATAATCTTGGAGATTTATCCTCAGATGAACTCCTAGAAATATTAGGAGAGAAACTAGAAGGAACAGCAGAAGCTGATAAAATTATAATGAAAGCAAGAGAGGATTGGTTTAATTAATAAACTATATCTTAGGAAAAAATATGGAAAAGAAAAAATTAGGTTTATCAAATAAAAGCCAATTAGAGTTGAGCAAAACCGTTGAAGGAGGAACGGTTAAACAGTCTTTTAGCCACGGGAGAGTTAAATCAGTTGCAGTAGAGGTAAAAAAAGTAAGGACATTCAAAAAGAGTGATATAAATTCTAATGAAAGTGTAAAAACAGAACAAATAGAACAAACAGAACAAACGAATAAAAAAAACATAGCGGTAGAAGAAGAACTAAATAGACTTAAAGAAACAGAGAAAACCTCATCTAAAATTTCAGAAACTAAAGAAGACAGGCTGAAGAAAATTAAAGAGGCTGCGCATTCAGGTAGGATAGAAAGGGAAAGTAATTTTTCTTCTACTGATGAAAGAAAATTCAAGAATACTAATGTATACGAGAACAAAAAAGGTGCTGAAATTAAAAATGTAGCTGAAAAATCTTCAGTAGATAAATTACCTATTCAAAAAGAAAACATTAACATAGTTAACAAAGATAATGTGAAAGAGAAAACTGATGAAGAAAAATCAAAGAAGCAGAACACTAAGAAAAATAGAGCTGATCTAAAAAAGCAACTTTCTTTAGGAAAGTCGAATTTAAGAAGACAAACAGGTAAAATTACTGTACAGCAAGCATATGATGATGAAGAAAGACAGAGGAGCTTAGCATCTATAAGAAGAGCAAGAGAGAAGGAAAAGAAATCTTTGGAAATAAAGTCAGTTACTGAAGGCGGTAGCAAGCCAATTATAAGAGATGTAGTAGTTCCAGAATTCATTACAGTACAGGAGCTTGCTAACAGAATGGCTGCTAGAGTAGCAGAAGTAGTAAAGGTTTTAATTAATAATGATATTGCAGCAACTGCTACTCAGACTATAGATGCAGACACTGCAGAATTAGTAGTAATGGAGTTTGGTCATAAACCTAAGAGAATTTCTGAGTCTGATATTGAAATAGGTCTTAACACAAGTAAAGAAGAAAAATCAGATGCCGAACCCAGACCTCCAATAGTAACAGTTATGGGGCATGTTGATCATGGAAAAACCACCTTGTTAGATGCTTTAAGAAATACTGATGTTGTATCTAAAGAACAAGGCGGTATAACCCAGCATATAGGTGCCTATCAAATTTCTAAAAGTGAGTCTAGTAAAATTACTTTTATAGATACGCCAGGTCATTCTGCATTCAGTGGCATGAGGGCTAGAGGAGCAAAATTAACGGATATAGTAGTTTTAGTAGTTGCTGCAGATGATGGAGTAATGCCACAAACTGTTGAGGCTATAAAACACTCCCAAGCTGCAAAAGTTCCAATGATAGTTGCCGTAAATAAAATTGATTCAAAGGGAGCTGATAAGGACAAGATAGTTAATGAATTACTCAAGCATGATGTTGTAGTTGAAAAACTAGGTGGTGAAATTCCTGTTGTGGAAATTTCTGCTTTAAAAAAACAGAANCTGGANTCTTTAATAGAGAATATTATTTTACTAAGCGANCTACTTGAATTAAAAGCAAGNAAAAGTCAAAGGGCTGAGGGTACNATATTAGAAGCTAAAAGAGAGCAAGGNAGNGGAGTAGTTGCTTCTATTATTCAACAAAGGGGCGTTTTAAAAAAGGGAGATATTGTTGTTGCTGGATCTCAGTGGGGCAAAATTAGAGCTATACTAAATGATAAAGGAAAAAGTGTANACGAATTAAATCCATCTAGCCCAGCAGAAATCTTGGGATTAAACGATGTTCCAATTGCGGGAGATGAGATTATTGTTGTAGAAAGCGAGGCCAGAGCAAGAGAGGTTAGTGAATACAGAAAATCTGTAATATTAAAAAAGAAAACTACGATTTTATCCAGAGCTAATTCTATGGAGAATATTCTTAAAAATATAAAGTCTGGAGAAAAAAAGATTTTGAATGTGGTTATTAAAGTTGATGCACTTGGCTCTAAGGAGGCTATTATGGGATCTATAGATAAGATAGGAAATGAAGAAGTAGATGTACAAGTTCTTCTTGCAGGAGTAGGAGGTGTGACAGAGACAGATGTGGCATTGGCCTCATCTAATGAAGCTTTAATAATAGGTTTTAACGTTAGAGCAGACTTGCAGGCAAAAAAAATGGCTAAACAACAAGGCGTTACTATCAAATACTATTCCATAATATATGAGATATTTGATGAAATAAGAACCATGCTTTCTGGNATGTTGCCTCCATTAGAAAGTGAAAAAGTTTTAGGATACGCCGATATAAAACAAATTTTCAAAATTTCTAAATTGGGGAAAATAGCAGGGTGTTTTGTAACAGAAGGAATAATAAAAAGAGGCACAAAAATAAGAGTATTAAGAGATAACGTGGTACTCCATACTGGTGAATTAGATAACTTAAAAAGACACAGTAATGAAGCGAAAGAAGTAAGTCAAGGCATGGAGTGTGGAATATCAATCANGGATTTTCATAACATTCAGGAAAATGATAGGATTGAGTGTTTTGATATTGAAAGCACACCAAGAGAGCTAGAAGAAAACTAACAATATCTATTAAAAGGTTCACATGATGAAGACCTTAAATAACAGAACTAGGCGTGTTGGAGAAAATATAAGAGCTGTCTTATCAAAGCACATAATGTTAAGAGAACATCAGATACTGGAAAAAAAAAATTTAATTATCACCGTAACAGAAGTGCAACCTTCAGCTGACTTAAGATATGCTAAGGTTTTTATAAGTTGTATTGGAGACGACAAAGAAACTGTNGTCAATACATTAAATTCTTNNTCAAATCTTTTTTCTAAGCTAGTTGCTAAAGAGTTAAAGACAAAATATTCTCCAAGACTCTCATTTTTTAAAGATATTTCCTTTGAACAAGCAAAAAAAATAAATGAACTTATTAATAAAGAAAAATGATAAAAAAGTATTGCCTAATATTGCAGATGGATGGATAAATCTTAGGAAAAAAGAATCCATTTCCTCCTTTAAAGTAATCGAAAAAATACGAAAACATTTTTCATTAAAGAAAGTTGGACATTTAGGTACTTTAGATCCTCAGGCTAGCGGAGTTCTTCCTGTTGCCCTAGGCCAAGCAACTAAGACTATAAACTTTATAACAAATAAAGAAAAAATATATTCATTTACAATNAGGTGGGGNGAAGAAACTGAAACTGATGATGCTGAAGGAGNCGTNACAAAAACNTCGCNGNTTAGACCNAGTGAAATACAAATNNAAAATANNATTGAAAAGNNTTTTTTAGGATATATAAATCAAAAACCACCTAAATACTCTGCGGTTAAGATAAATGGTAGAAGAGCATATGATTTAGCAAGAGAGAAAAAATCTTTTACCACTAATTTTAAAAAAGTAAAAATATATAATTTTAAAATATTAAGTAATGTTGATGAAAACCACACATCGTTCAAAGTCAAATGTAATTCTGGTACTTATATAAGATCGCTAGCCAGGGACTTGGCTAGAAAACTTGGAACCTATGGACATGCTTTAAATATAAAAAGAGAACAAGATAACTTTTTTAAAATTGCTAATTCTATAGAACTTGATACTATTCTAAAATGCAACATAGTATCTTTTAATAAGAATATACTACCCTTAGAATTTGTGTTACAAGACTTTATGAAAATAGAATTAGAAAAAACATACCTTGCTGATCTTAAAAATGGAAAAAAAATTTATCTTGATTATATGAAAGATATGCCACATGTCAAAAATAATTCTATATTAGTAAAATACAATGGTAAATTAGTTTCTATTGCTAATTTAGAAAAAGGGTATATTATACCACGACGTAACTTTAATAATCAGTTTTGGAGGTAAAAGTGACGATAACCGTCAGTGAAAAGAAAGATTTAGTGAAAGAATTTGGTAGTTCTGATAAAGATACAGGTTCTACCGAGGTTCAGGTAGCTATTTTAACAAAGAGGATAAATACTTTAAGCCAGCATTTTAAAACCAACCAGAAGGATCATCACTCTAGACGAGGTCTTTTAGGAATGATAAATAACAGACGAAAGTTATTAAAATATTTAAAAGGTAAAGATAACAAAAAGTATGCTGAATTAATCAAAAAGCTAGGGCTTAGGAAATAGATATTTAATAAAGGAAAAACATGTTTAAAATTACAAAAAAGTCTTGCACTTGGGGTGGGAGAAAATTAACTATTGAAACAGGAAAAATTGCAAGGCAAGCAGACGGTGCAGTAGTAGTGACTTATGGAGAAACCAAAGTACTTTGTACTGTTGTAGGGAAGAAAGACGGATCATCAGAAAATGACTTCTTCCCATTAACAGTTCATTATATAGAGAAATTTTATTCAGTAGGTAAGGTTCCTGGAGGATATCTAAAAAGAGAAGGAAGGCCTAGTGAAAAAGAAACATTATTGTCTAGACTTATAGATAGGCCAATTAGACCTTTATTTCCTGATCAATTCCTAAATGAAGTTCAGGTTATTTGCCAAGTACTAAATTATGACTTAGAAAATAGCCCTGATGTACCTGCCATAATAGGAGCATCAGCAGCACTTACAATTTCTGGTATTCCTTTTTTAGGTCCCCTAGGAGCAGCCAAAGTTGCGAGAATAGAGGATAAATTTGTTTTAAATCCATCTAATGAAGATTTACTTAAAAGCGATTTAGAATTAGTAGTTGCAGGAACAAAAAATGGAGTTTTAATGGTTGAGTCAGAAGCTAAGGAGTTGTCTGAGGAAAAAATGCTAGANGCAGTNGTTTNTGGNCAAAAAGCTTATCTNAAAGTNATTGACNTAATAGTAGAATTGGCAGAGGAAGTTGCAAAAGAACCTTGGGTGCTAGAACAGAAAGACTTAAAAGAAGAGATGGAAATCGTAGAAACAAATTTCAAAAAAGAGTTGGAAAAAGTTTATGGTATAAAAGATAAATCTGAAAGACAGAATGGTCTAAANGNTCTNAAAAATAAGCTANATGATTNTGCNGAGAAAAATNANAGNAATTTGTNTAATCTNTCNAATGCTTTTTCGAAAATACAAAAAGACATGGTAAGAAAAAATTTATTAAGCACTAAAACTAGAATAGATGGACGTAAAATTGATGAAGTAAGAAAAATAGATTGTGAAGTAGGTCTTCTACCAAGATCGCATGGTTCAGCTTTGTTTACAAGAGGGGAAACACAGGCTCTAGTAACTTTAACTTTAGGAACAACTGAGGATGAGCAGATGGTAGACTCTCTAGATGGTCTCAAAAAAGAAAGATTTATGCTTCATTACAATTTTCCACCTTTTTCTGTTGGAGAAGCAGGTCGAATGGGAGGTGTTGGTAGGAGAGAAATAGGTCACGGAAAATTGGCTTGGAGAGCTCTAAATCCTATATTACCCGAAAAAAAAGATTTTCCATACACATTAAGAATAGTATCTGAGATAACAGAGTCCAACGGCTCTTCTTCAATGGCATCAGTCTGCGGCGGTTCATTGTCTTTGATGGACGCTGGAGTCCCAGTAAAAAAGCAGGTTGCGGGAATTGCAATGGGTTTAATTAAGGAAAAGGACGATTTTTTAGTTTTATCAGATATTTTAGGAGATGAAGATCATCTCGGTGATATGGACTTTAAAGTTGCGGGGACGAAAGAAGGAATTACCTCTTTACAGATGGACATAAAAATAGATTCTATTACTAACGAAATTATGAAGGTAGCTCTAAAACAAGCTAATAAGGGAAGACTGACTATTCTAAAGGAGATGGACAAAGAGATAAAAAAACCAAATACAAGTCTGAACAAATATGCACCCAAAATGAAGATGCTTAATATAAAAACAGAAAAAATTAGAGAAGTAATTGGAACAGGAGGAAAAGTAATTAGAGAAATAGTTGAAAAGTCTGGTGCAAAGGTGGACATAGATGATACTGGTACAATTAAAGTTTCATCTAGTGATCAAGAAAATATTAACAAGGCATTAGAAATGATTCATGATATTATTGATGAGCCGGAGAATGGCAAGATTTATGGGGGCAAGGTAGTAAAGGTAGTAGAGTTCGGAGCTTTTGTTAATTTTTTGGGGAAAAAAGATGGATTAGTTCATATTAGTGCTTTGTCAGAGGAGCGAGTTAATAAAGTTACAGATGTTGTAGACGAAGGAGATGAAGTAAAGGTTAAAGTAATAGGTTTTGATAAAAGAGGTAAAGTCAGATTAAGCATGAAAGATGTTGATCAAAAAACAGGAAAATCAGTTTAATGCATAATACCNTTAAAGGTCTAAANCCAATTATGATATCAGGAAAAGAAGTACTTCCTNTAGTAGAGGGTGGNAAAGGTGTAGCNGTTTCTAATGGNGTGTCTTCTGGAAGTTGGGCGGCAGCTGGAGGNGTAGGTACATTTTCTGGAGTTAATCCTGACGATTATAGAGTTGATGGTAGTATAATTAGACAGACATATAAAGGAAGAAATAGGAAAGAAAGACACCAAGAATTGATAGACTATGGTATCAAAGGAGGTATCAAACAAGCACAAATAGCCCACGAAATATCTTCAGGTAGAGGTAGAATACATGTTAATATATNATGGGAAATGGGAGGAGCCCAGAAAATATTAGAGAGTGTTTTAGAAAAAACAAAAGGACTTGTTCACGGAGTGACCTGTGGGGCTGGTATGCCCTACAAACTTGCAGAAATAGCATCAAAATTTAACATATTTTATTATCCTATAGTTTCTTCAGCCAGAGCATTTAAAGTTTTATTTTTAAGGGCATATAAGAATTTTTTACCCAAATTAGGAGGGGTTGTCTATGAGGATCCTTGGCTTGCTGGCGGTCATAATGGTCTATCCAACGCAGAAGATCCGGAAAAACCAGAGGCGCCTTATACTAGGGTTAGCTTATTAAGAAAATTTATGAGGAGTGTGGGTTTAGATAATGTTCCTATCGTAATGGCTGGAGGAGTATGGCATTTATCGGAATGGAGTGATTGGATAGATAATCCAGAACTTGGACCAGTAGTTTTTCAGTTTGGTACTAGGCCACTTTTGACAAAAGAGAGTCCAATTCCTAAGGCGTGGAAAGATAAATTGCTAACTTTAAAAAAAGGGGATATCAAACTACATAGATTTAGTCCAACAGGCTTTTATTCTTCAGCTGTTAAGAACAGCTTTATAAGAGAACTGATATCTAGGATGGATAGAGAATTCAAGTACTTTATTAAAAACGACTTACCGAATATACCCAATGATGTTGTTGAAGTTAGATTAGGTAAAAAAGAAAAACTCTTTCATGTGGGNAAAAATGATGCTTTAAAAATAAAAAAATATCAGAAACAGGGATATACAGAGCCACTCAGAACCCCAGATGACACATTGGTAATGGTTTCGGAAGAAAAAGCAGCTGAAATAAAAAAAGATCAAACAGACTGNATGGGATGTTTAAGTCAGTGTAAATTTTCAAGTTGGAAAGATACTGATAAATTCACTACTGGAAAATTGGTAGATCCAAGGAGCTTTTGCATTCAGAAAACTCTACAAGATATTGCCCATGAAAATGAAGTTGATAANCAGCTGATGTTTGCTGGACATAATGCCTGGAGGTTTTCACAAGATCCATTTTATTCAAATAGGTTTGTACCTACAGTTAAACAACTCATTGATAGAATACTGACAGGTTCTTAGACTAAATAAACTATTTTTACTTTTAAACAAGATTACTAGAATTAAAAGCTACAAGACAAAAAGACATCCATTTTTAGATGAATTAAAAAATGACTTTATTGACCTAAGTTGCCCCACAGATTTTCTTTTTTAACATATCCATCTATTTTGCTATTCCTAACTTGACAGTGTTTTGATAATTCTACATGCTTACAATGTATTAATTCCAAAATAACATTCTTTTTGACTAGAGCTTTTGGTGTTCCTTCTTTATTGTAAATAAATGTATCGTTTATTATGATTACTTGCTGTTTGTTAGATAAGAGATTTTTTGAAATCCATCCTTTGGTTTTATCATAAATTTCTACGAAATAATAATTACCATTTTCTTCAAGTATTTTTAAGGGCAGACTAGGAATTTCTAAAGTCCATTTTACAGGGTACCAATTTCCAGGACCCGCTCTCAGATATGCTTTTTTTGTAACTTTCTTTATGCTTTTATATTCTGAACTAAGTAAATTTGATTGGATTGTACAGAATACAAAGATAAAGTAAAAAAATTGCAAAGCATATTTGTACATGATTAATAAATTAATTATACTTAAATAAAATTTAATATGTTAGGAAAAAAAAGAAAAGTATTTATCACGCGACGCTTACCTAAGAAGGTTGAGATTAGAATGATGGAATTATTTGATACTACTTTAAATGAAACTGATGTTCAATTGACTGAAAAAGAGTTGATATCTGTTTTCCAAAACTATGAAATTATAGTACCTTCAATTGCTGATAACTTGAGTAAAAGTGTAATAGAAGAGGCTGGAGAACAGTTAAAGCTTATTGCAAATTTTGGAGCAGGTATAGACCATATAGATTTAGAAGCAGCCAAAAAGAAAAACCTTATAGTTACTAATACTCCTGGCTATTTAGCAGAAGATACTGCTGATTTGGTAATGTCNTTGCTTTTNGCATTNCCTAGAAGGCTATACGAGGGAACAAAAATATTTGCTGANGGNCNATGGAACGGATGGAGTCCAACAAATTTACTAGGTAATAGAATTTATGGTAAAAGATTAGGTATAATAGGAATGGGACGCATAGGTAGAGCAGTTGCTCATAGAGCAAAAGCCTTTGGTATCTCTATTCATTATCATAACAGGAATAAACTACCTACAGAAATGGNGGAGGCATACGATGCAACCTATTGGAAAAATTTAGATGAGATGATTAGAAGAGTGGACATAATATCTATAAATTGTCCGCTAACGAGTGAAACCAAAGGGTTACTATCATCTGAAAGACTTGAACTTATGACACCAGATTCTTATTTAATAAATTCTTCAAGGAGTGAAATTGTTGATGAAGAGGCCTTAGTAAAAATGTTGCGTGGTGAAAAGATAGCAGGAGTAGGCTTAGATGTTTTTAATAGAAGACAAGATGGAAAATCTCAGCTACTAGAACTACCTAATACTATATTAATTCCTCATATGGGCTCAGCAACTATTGAGGGAAGAATAGAGATGGGAGAAAAAGTTATTATAAATATAAAAACTTATATCGATGGACACAATCCACCTAATAGAATTATATAAATATAATATTGTGCTCCTTGTAATTATTAATAATTGAATATAAGCCTATAGCTTTAAGTTCTAAAAAACTATTCATTTCGCTCTTTTTTATATCAAACAATTCAAATGAAGTCTGGCAATAAAAAAAGCCTATGTTTAGGTCTAAACTTAATTTNAATAANTCANNTAAGTTACAGTTGTANCTGTGGAAAACTTTTTCGTGTAANAGCTTNTTATCNNNANTTTTCCAATCCTTTTTTAAGTAATTACATGCATATCCGCCAAAGAAAACTTCAATATCTTTTTTGCAGGCTTTTAAAGTATTAGCTAAATTGATACCATAGTAGAACTTATAAAAATCCTCTGTAAACAGGATTATTAATTTTTTATCTCCAATTTGATTTTTATTCATGACTATTAAGTGTTACAAAATTTACAACTAGGGTCTCTGTCTACCTTAATTTTTCTAAAATTATTGTTTAATAAGTCATAAATATTTAAATATCCTGACAAGGATTTTCCAATTCCTAAAATTTCTTTTACTACTTCTGTTGCTTGTAATGATCCTAAAAAACCCGCTAGACTTCCTAGAACTCCATTACTAGAGCAGTTTAAATACTCCTCAGAATTTGGTTTTTCTGGAAATAGGCATCTATAGCAGGGTAAATTCTTTCCATTTCCTTTCCAAGTAGAAATTTGTCCTTCATACTTGTTAATGGCAGCAGAAACCAATGTTTTTTTGTAATTAAAGCACATGTCTGCTACTAAATATCTAGTATCAAAATTATCGCTTCCATCTGCAATTATATCATGCTCAAGTATTAGTTTTTTTGCATTAAATTCATCAAATTTCATATTCATATCTGCAACGTTAATATCTGGATTTAATTCATTTATAAAAATTTTGGCACTTGTTGCCTTGTCTTTTCCTAATGAATGAAGCTTATGAATAATCTGTCTTTGTAGATTTGAAAGTTCTACCTTGTCATGGTCTAATATAGTAATATTCCCTACACCTGCAGCAGCTAAATACATAATTACTGGGGAGCCTAATCCTCCAGCACCGATTACTAATACTTTAGATTTCAAAAGTTTCTCCTGGCCTTTACCTCCAATCTCTGGGAGTATAATATTTCTTGAATATCTTTCTATTTTTTCTTCAGAGATAGAATGTACCATCTTATTTAGCTTTAATTCCAGTTGAACCAAAGCCCTTATCACCTCTATGGGATTTCGTTTCAAGTTTATCAACAAATTGTAAATTTGCTTTAAAAACAGGTGATATTATTAACTGAGCAATTCTCATTCCAGGATAAACAATAAAATCATCTTTTCCGAGATTTACAATCAAAACCTTTACTTCTCCTCTATAGTCAGAGTCTATTGTCCCAGGCGAGTTAAGAACGGTTAGGCCATTCTTGAAAGCTAGACCGGATCTTGGTCTAACCTGACCTTCAAAACCTTCTGGTATTTCTATCTGAAATCCTGAAGGTATTAAGTTATAGGTATTTTTTCTTATTAAAAGATTAGCAGATATACCTGCGGAAATATCTATTCCAGCTGCATCTTTTGAAGCATAGTGTGGTTGACCAACGGCATTTTTTAAAAGACAAATATTAATATTTACTTTGTTCAAAACAACCTCTTATTTAACTAGTAAAGGGTGAATATAATCTTTTAAAATTCTTTGAGATAAAGTTTTTTTATGCATACGATCTATTTTAGCAACTTCACCTTTCTTATTAATAATGTGAACTTCGTTCATATTATTTCCAAATACTTTACCTTTTGAAGATACATCATTGGCTATTAACAAGTCACAATTTTTCTTTGACATCTTAGTTTTTGCATTTTTTCGCAAAGAATTAGTTTCGGCGGCAAATCCAACTACTAGTTTAGGTCTTTTTGGATGAAAGGATATATACTTTAGAATATCAGGATTTTCAATTAGCTCTAATTTAGTAAGATTATTGCATTTTTTTATTTTACTGTTTACTGGCCTTTTTGATCTCCAGTCAGTGACCGCTGCAGCAGATATAAATAAATCTTTAGGAATATTATCTTTGCATATCTTATACATTTCCTCAGCAGTATTTATATGATAAATTTTTTTTATATTGTTAGGCTCTTTCAAGTTGGTTGGGCCAGTAATCAATGAGACATCTCCCCCTAATTTAGCTAATTCCTCGGCTATAGCATAACCTTGTATACCTGATGAGTGGTTGCTAATATAACGCACAGGATCTATTGGCTCTCTAGTAGGCCCAGCAGTAACTAACGCTTTTATGCCTTTAAAAATAGGCTTGTTCCTGTTAAAGTAACTTTCTAAATGCTTAACTATATCGTCTGGTTCCATTAATCTCCCATATCCTATATCTCCACATGCTAAACTCCCTTGGGGACCTTCAATTAAATAAATGCCTGATGATCTAATTCTCTCTATATTGTTTTTTATAATAGTATTATTCCACATATTAACATTCATAGCTGGGAAAATAAATGTAGGAATTTTTGAGCACAAAAGAAGTGTAGAACCTAAATCATCTGCAATACCAGAGGAAATTTTAGAAATAAAGTTTGCTGTGGCAGGTACTACTAAAATGGCATCATGTTCTTTAGCCAATTTGATATGNCCCATCTCCAACTCATCTGTGAGGTCAAATAGTTCATTATAGACTTTATTTTCAGATAATGATGAAACTGAAAGCGGAGTTATAAATTCTTTAGCCGCATTAGTCATAATACAATTTACATCACATTGATTTTTTTTGAGTAACCTGATTAAGTATAGACTTTTATATGCCGCTATACTTCCTGTTATTATAATTAGAATTTTTTTATTCTTTAACATGCGCTAAACTTTACAAAAAACGTTTAAATAGGCTACTCCGCCTAAATATTTTGTCTGATTATAACAGAAAAAGCCAGATTCTTTAAAAATATTCTTCAGCTCTGAGTTGTGTGGAAAATTTTTTATGGAATCTACTAAATATCTGTAAGCATCTTCATTTTTAGCTATATATTTTCCTATTTTAGGCAAAATTCTTGAGGAATAAAAATCATAAAAATATTTAAGTTCAATGTTAGTTGAGGGAGAAAATTCAAGGCAATATAGTTTTTTTCCATATTTTAAAACCCTGTAACATTCTCTAACAGATTTTTCTATATTCGAAAAATTTCTTAAGCCAAATCCAAGGGTTATAAGATCTATTGAGTTATCAGAAAGTGCTAGCTCCTCAGCAGACCCGTTAACAAAAGAAAAATCTTTATTTTTTTTCAAAAATTTTCTTTTAGATTGAAGCATCATATTTATACTTAGGTCATATATAATTATTTTCACGTCTTCTACTAACCTAGACAGCATTAATGATATATCACCTGTTCCACCTGCTAGGTCTAAAATTATATTAGCCTTTTCTTTGCTGACTGCCAAAACCATATCCCTTTTCCACACTCTATGCAGTCCTAGACTCATAAGATCATTCATTATATTATAGTTTTTGGATACATCATTGAACAGTTTTTTTATTACCGCTTTTTTATTACTAGCCGTTATTAAATTCTTTTTGTATTCTAAGGTATTCATTTAATTAATTATATATTATTTAAAAATATATGCCAGAATTACCAGAAGTAGAAACAGTTTGTACAGGATTAAAAAATAAAATCCTGAATCTCAAAGTAAAAAAAATTAAAATAATAAATGATAAACTTAGAAGGAAAATTCCTGCAAAAATAGAAAAGATATTTAAGGAAAAATCTGTTAAGTGTATCTTGAGAAGAGGTAAGAATGGTATAATTGTATTTAATTGTAATTATGTTATAGAGTTTCATCTTGGTATGACAGGAAAATTTATGATCAGTAATAATTTGCTACAATTAGAAAAGCATGACCATTTGTTGATAGAATTTTATAAAAATTGCTTTATAACTTATAACGATGTAAGAAAATTTGGATATATAGACATTAAGGAAAAACCAATAGACCTTGTTAACATGAATAAATTAGGTTATGAGCCAGAGTCGATTGATATTTTCTCAAAGTATATTATAAAAAAGATTACTAAAAGTACTAAAACTATAAAAAGTTTATTATTAGACCAGTCTATAATAGTAGGTATTGGTAATATATATGCATCGGAGATTCTTTTTAATGCAGGTGTAAATCCAAAAAAAACTGGAAACAGGATTAAAAAGAAACATATCAACAAAATTCTTAATTCAACTAATTATATACTTAGAAAGGCAATAAAAGAAGGAGGGAGTACTATTAAAAATTATAATAATGTCGAGGGTGACCTTGGTTACTTTCAAAATAGTTTGAACGTTTATGATAAAGAAGGATTATCTTGCTTAAATTGTAAAAATTTGATACTTAAAATTAGGCAATCAGGTAGGTCCACATTTTTTTGTTCATTTTGTCAAAGGTAATTATTGATGGAAAAATTTACAAGTATCAAATATAAAAATGTTGGAAAAGTTGCAATTATAGAGTTGCACATACCCAAAACTCTTAATGCATTATGCGATATTTTAATCTCTGAGATAAACCAAGTGCTGGAGAAAATAGAATTAGACAGTAAAATTAGTGTTTTGATTTTAAAAGGTTCAGAAAAATCTTTTGCCGCAGGAGCTGATATTGCTGAGATGGAGAAAAAGGAGTTTATAGATAATATTAATAATGACTTTATCAAGGCATGGGAAAAGATTAGTTATTTCAAGAAACCTATTATAGCTTCTGTCAGTGGCTATGCATTAGGTGGTGGCTGTGAGATGGCAATGATGTGCGATATTATTTTAGCATCAGAAAGTGCTCGTTTCGGGCAACCTGAAATTAACCTTGGAACTATTCCAGCTGCTGGAGGCACTCAAAGACTAATTAGAAGTGTGGGAAAATCAAAAGCTATGGAGTTAATTTTAACCGGACGAATAATTACTGCAAAAGAGGCTTTTGAGGCAGGCTTGGTTTCTAAAGTATATCCTGTAGAAGATCTAGAAAAACAGGCATTAAAACTAGCAAATGAGATAGCTACAAAGTCTTTACCTGTTTTGATAATGGCTAAGCAGGCTATATTGAGTTCAATGGAAACGCCTTTAACAGAAGGAATAGCAGTTGAAAGAAAAATTTTCCAAGGTACTTTTGCTTTAAATGACAGGAAAGAAGGAATGAAAGCATTTCTTGAAAAAAGGAAGCCGGAGTTTAATAATAATTAGTTAAGCTTGAAAAATAAAAAAAAATCATTAAGGTACAATCTAGGAGAAATACATGGCTAATACAAGTTCAGCAAAAAAAAAGATAAGAGTTATAGAAAGAAAAACTAAGATAAGAGAAATGCATAAAAACAAAATAAAAACCTACATCAAAAATGTCGAATCGTTGATTTCTGAAAAAGACCAGAAAACTGCTCTTGAGATGTTAAAAAAATTAGATCCAAAATTACAAGCTAGCGGTAACAAAAAAATTTTTAGTAGAGCAAAAATTTCTAGAATACAAAAAAGACTAAATTCTAGGATTGTAAACGTTAATAAAAAATAATTTCAATTTTGTCTTTCTTTCCTTCTTGTATCCTATATCGTTAANTNAATAAATTACANNTNAATTTAATTTGTCATACGGNCANNTTCAGGATAAGAGGGAGANNTANGATTTCTTTAGATAATAACAATTCAGAAACCTATGATGATCTAGAAGCAAATTGGGTAAATATATTAAAGGCGCTCAGAGATGAAGTGGGGCAAGTTGCTTTTAAAAGTTGGCTAAATCATTTGGTTTTGCTTGGTATTAATGATAAAAAAGTACTAAATCTTTCATTGCCATCTAGATTCTTGATGGATTGGGTTATACCGCATTATGGTAACAGGATAGAGTATATCTGTAGAAAATACTGTCGAGACATTACTTCTATAAAAATAGTTTTAGCGGAAAATAACATCCGAAATTCTGAAAACAAAATTAAGCCATCTATAAAAAATATGGTAATGGATGATACCTCACCACTTGATCCAAGATTTACATTTGATAATTTTGTAGTTGGGAAGTCAAATGAATTTGCATTTGCTGCAGCCAAAAGAGTTAGTGAGAGCAGCAAGGTAGTATTTAATCCATTATTTCTATTTGGTGGCGTAGGTTTAGGAAAAACACATCTTATGCATGCGGTAGCTTGGGATATTTTGCTGAAAAGGTCTAGTCGAAAAGTAGTTTATTTGTCTGCAGAAAAGTTTATGTATGAGTTTGTAAAATCCCTTAGATTTCGCGATACTATGTCATTTAAGGAAAAGTTTAGGTCTGTGGATGTATTAATGATAGATGATATTCAGTTTATAGCTGGAAAGGATAGTACACAGG
>PBGQ01000023.1 GCA_002720125.1 Rickettsiales bacterium
TGATGCTGCTTTTTTAATGAAAAATGCTTCATCAGTTATAATCGTTCCAGGTTACGGGATGGCAGTCGCTCAAGCTCAACATGCTTTAAGAGAAATGGTAGATACACTTAAGAAAAATGATATTAAAGTTTTTTATGCTATTCATCCTGTTGCTGGAAGAATGCCTGGACATATGAATGTTTTATTAGCTGAGGCAAATGTTCCTTACGATGAAGTATTTGAATTAGAGGATATAAATAATGATTTTGCTAATGCTGATGTAGCCTTTGTTATAGGAGCGAATGATGTAACAAATCCTATTGCTAAAACTGATCCTAAAAGTCCAATATTTGGAATGCCAGTATTGGATGTTGAAAAATGCAAATCAGTTTTATTTGTAAAAAGAAGTTTGTCTCCTGGATATGCAGGCATAGATAACAAAGTCTTTTACAATGAAAATACTCTAATGCTTTTTGGAGACGCAAAAAAAATTGTTGAAGAAATTGTTAAAGAAATTAATTAATTACCAATGGTTTCTTCTTCTTCTTAATGCTACAAATACTTCTTCAGGTCTTGTATCATATTTGAGTTCTTTATTTTCTTTTAAAAATTTTATTATTGACTCTTCTTTAAGTCTAAAAAAAGTATTAACCTTAAATTCATTCTTTATAGTTGAGACATAATTAAGACTAAAATCTTCTTTTTTAGATAAAGTTAATAACTTTCTAGCATTAGCATTATCAGGTTCAATGGATAGTGTAAATCCTAGATTGCTCTCCAAATAATCGTGTCCAGGGTATATCATAGTGTCCGGACTTAAATGAATTAATTGTTCATAAAATGTCTTATATAAGTCTAGAGGGTTTCCTCCATTATGGCAATTACCTGCACCTGCATTGAATAAAGTATCTCCACTAAAAATTGCATCTCTTTCTCCTCTTACCAACAAACAGATATGAGACATTGTATGTCCAGGAGTATCTAGTATCTCTATGTTTACTGTTTTTCCTAATTTAATCAGGTCACCTGCCTTAAGACCTTTATACATATTAGGAATGGTGTTTCGCGCGTTAAAATGAGCATATACCTTAGCTCCAGTTTCTTTTATAATTTCCGAATTTCCTCCTATATGGTCAAAATGTTCATGAGTATTTATAATACCTTTTACTGTAAATTTATTTTTTTTAACCACGTCTAGACATCTTCTATGAGCAAGTGGATCTATTAACATTGCCTCTCTTGTAGATGAGCAAGCTATTATGTAATTGAAATTTCTATAATTATTATAAGTATAAATTTGTTTTATTATCATGAAAGAAAAGATATAATAATCTATGTTTAAGTCAATAAATTCAAAAATTCGAATTGGAGTGCATGGTGTAAAACTAATTGCAGAATACCTAAAAAAGAATATTTCTAAGCCTTCAGAAATTGCTTTTTTTGAGAAACAAGATAAGAGTTTTTTTCAATTCGCTAAGAATGCAGATATTTTAGTGGCAATGAGTTGGGGTAAAAGTAAATGGGGAGGTACTAAAAAGATAGAGGTACCACAAGCTAATAATCTAAAACTGCTCCATCTTCCTGGTGCAGGAGTTGATGGTATTAACTTTGATCTACTACCTAAGAATTGTAAAGTTTGTAACGTATATGAGCACGAAATAACTATAGCTGAATACTGCATAGCTAACATACTTAATTGGCAGACAAACATGATAAATGTTAATAATAATTTTAAAAAACTAAATTGGAATGATAGTTTAATATTTTCTGGTCCTTTTCATAGCGAGCTAAATAATAAAACTATTGGAATTTATGGTTATGGAAGAATTGGTAAAGAATTAGCTAAAAGATTAAAACCCTTTAATGTCAAAGTAATAGGCTTAACAAGAGTAAAAAAGAAAAAAGATTTTTATCTTGATAAATGCATACTAAGCAAAAAATTAGATACTATACTCTCTTCACTAGATTTTTTGGTTATTTCATGTCCTCTCACAAAAAAAACAGAAAAAGTTATTGATAAAAAAACCTTTTCTAAAATGAAAAAGAGTGCTGTTATATTAAATATTGCTAGGGGTGCTGTTATAAAAGAAAAAGACCTTTATGATGCTCTTAAATCAAAAAAATAGCTGGAGCTATTATTGATACTTGGTATAATTATCCTAATAGTAAAGTAGAAAAAAAAATAAAGCCTTCTAGGTATAATTTCCATAGTCTAAGTAATATTATTATGACTCCTCATATATCTGCCTGGTCTGAAGATATGATTATAAGGAGATCAGAAGTTATTAAAAAGAATATTGAAAATCTTTATAATAAAAAGAGTCTCTTAAATAAAGTTAATCTCTAGAAATCTCGGAAGCTTTTTCTTTGCAGTTTTCTCCATCTTCTTGCTGACTCTGCCTTTTCCCTAGCTTTTTTTTCTGAAGGCTTTTCATATGCTCTTCTTTTCTTCATTTCTCTATACATGCCTTCTCTTTGCATTTTTTTCTTTAGTGTCCTTAACGCATGATCTACATTGTTGTCTCTTACTATTACTTCCAAATCAAACTCCTTCTGTGAAGTTATGGATAACATAAACTATTGATAAAGTGAAGAGTTTTATTACATTAGTATTATGAAAAATAATAAAAAAGCTTTAGAGATAATTTCTAAAATGAAACCTTATCTAATATCTAATAAAGTTTTCAATCTCAATATTGAACATTTTATAAAAAAACAAAATATATCTCTTGAAGACTTCTATACTTATTTTCCAGAAAGCATTAATAGTATGTCTATTACTTATTTTGAAAATATTACATTTTTAGCAATTAAAAACTGTAAAAAAACAGTATTTAATGAAAAAAGTATTAGCAGGAAAATTACACAAATTCTAAAACAAAATATATTAATAATTAGTAAGGAAAAAGAATTAAGCCAATTTTTCATTAGATATTTAACTACAAAACCGAGGTTACTGCTTATCATTTCTAATCATTTTGCTCATTCTGCTTGGAGAGAAATAAAAGACAATTCTACAGATTTCAATTACTATACTAAAAGAATTATTCTATCAAAAATTTATCTAGTTTCATTGTATTATTGGAAAAAGACCTTAAATATCTCTGATACTAATTTGCTTATTGAAAGACAAATTAGTTCCATTAAAATCCTTGCAAAAATAAAAGATTTTCGTGAAAAATTATTTAATAAGATTATTAAAAATGATTTTTTAAAATATCTAGATTTTAAGCATTAATAATTATTGTAATATATTCACATGCCCCATTTTTCTTTTAGATTTAATATTCCTTTTTCCATAAATATGAACTCTATGATTTATTTTATTAAGAGATTGATCAATCTGTCCATAATTGTCTCCTAAAATATTGATCATTTTACATTTATTAGAATATTTAAATTCAGGAATGGGAAGTTCAAATATAGTTCTCACCAAGGCATCAAATTGCGAAATATTACATGCATCAATCGTCCAATGTCCACTATTATGAGGTCTTGGAGCTACTTCATTTACTAACAAATTATTAGCATCCGTTATAAACATTTCAACAGCAATAATTCCTACTATATTTAATGCTTCTGCTATTTTTATTGATACTCTTTTAGCAGTACTTTGAATTTTTTTAGAAATTTTTGCTGGATAACTTGTTTCTCTAAGAATACCTTCTAAATGTTTATTTTCTGATGGATTAAAACATACTGTGCTTCCATTCTTTCTTCTAACAACTATTATTGAAATTTCCTTCTTTAATTTGATAAATTTTTCAACAATGTACTTATTATTTTTAAAAGAAATATTTGTATTCTCTAATTTTTTTAAATCAATTCTTTTTTGTCCTTTACCATCATAGCCCTGTCTAGTAGTTTTTAAGATACATTTTGAAGATTTTGTTCTTAATAAGAAATTCTTAATATCCTTTTTTGACTTCACTTCAGAATAATCTGTAACGGCAATTCTAAGATTACTAATAAAATTTTTTTCTAACAATCTATCTTGAGAAATTTGTAATGGTAATAGTCCTGGATAGATATTGGTAAAATTAGAAATATATTCTAAGGATTGCAGCGGAATATTTTCAAATTCATAAGTTATAGCATCACATCTTTTAGCAAATTCTTTTAAGCTCTTTTTATCAGTATATTCTGAGATAAATACGTTATCCGCAATTTGAAATGCCGGTGATTCTTCTGATGGTGCAAATATGCAAACCTTAATTCCTAATTTAGATGCAGACATACCTATCATTTTACCTAATTGTCCTCCTCCTAATATACCTAAAGTTTTACTAGATAACTTTCTTATAGATTGTTTATAAAGTTTTTCTGTCATGAAGGATATTTTGGTACAGCTTTAGACTGTTTTTCTCTCCAAGTTTTTAATTTTTTAAATAACTTTTTATCATCATTTGCAAGTATCGAAATAGAAAATAAGGCAGCATTTTTGGATCCAGCATTGCCAACTGCAAAAGTTGCAGTTGGTATTCCATAAGGCATCTGAACTATAGATAGTAAACTATCTAAACCATTTATAAACTTACTTTCAATTGGAACGGCGAGTACTGGCAAAGAAGTTAGAGAAGAAATCATCCCAGGAAGATGCGCTGCACCTCCTGCTCCCGCTATAATGACCTTAATTCCTGAATTTTCGGCACTCCGAGCATATTTAAATAATCTTTCTGGTGTTCTGTGTGCCGATATAATTTTTGCTTCTGACTTAACGTTAAATGAACCAAGAATTTCTTCTGCGTATTTCATTGTTGGCCAGTCTGAATTACTTCCCATGATTATACTAACTGTAGCAACCTGTTTAGGCTTCAATTTACATTCTCCTTTTATTTATTTAAAACTTATTATAACTTTGCTTTCGTATATATCAAATAAATGATATTTTTAGAATTATGTTAGAAAATTTCTTTTTATTTTTATTAAAAAAAATATCACCTGAACTTGCTCATAAGATTGTAATCTTCTTTCTGAGTTTTGGTATGAATAGAAAAAAGAATTTATCCTTACATCAAGGCTTATCAGTAAAAATATTTGGTAAAAAGCTATCTCATCCAATAGGCCTAGCAGCGGGGTTCGATAAAAATGCTGAAGCCCTTAAAGGTCTCATCAAACTAAATTTTAGTTTTATAGAGGTAGGTACTGTAACTCCTAGACCTCAAGTAGGTAATACTAAACCTAGAATATTTAGATTCAGTAAAGAAGAATCTATATTAAATAGTTTAGGATTTCCTAATATAGGTGCAATTAGAGTATTAAAAAATATTGAAAAAGTTAGGAAATATCATAGTTTAGGAAAAGAGCCTTTAATTGGTATAAATATAGGCTTTAATAAATACTCAATTAATCCTACTAAAGACTATATTTTATGTTTAAATATATTTTTCAAAGTGGCTGATTATATCACAATAAATATTTCGTCTCCTAATACTCCTAGTTTAAGAAGTTTTCAAGAGAAAGAAAAACTAACGGACTTATTAAAAAAAATAAACTTAAAAAAGAAATTTTTAGAAAAAAAGTATAAAAGATTATTACCATTAGCCATCAAGATTTCTCCAGATATAGATGAAGAGAGTCTTAAATCAATAGTTTCATTATGTGAAATTTTTAATTGTAATACAATTATAGCAACAAATACCAGTGTTAATAAAGAATTGTTACTATCACACGATTTGAATAATTTACAAGGAGGATTATCAGGAAAAAGTCTTTTTAACTTCTCTAATAAAACCTTAAAAAGATTAAAAAGGTATTCTAGTAATAAGATAAAAATAATTGGTGTAGGAGGAGTTTCTAGCTTAGAAACAGTTAGAGAAAAAATTCTATTAGGAGCACACGCAGTTCAGATTTACTCAGGACTTATATTTAAAGGACCTAAAGCTATTATTGATATTCTTAAAGAACTTAACAGCCATGAAAATAGTTCAAATAATACTAATGAAAAATAAACTATGCAATTAATCTCAAGAATTAGTGAAATAGAAAATAATTATTGTGCCTTTATATTAGATATATGGGGTGTGCTATGGGATGGTATAGAACCATATGAAACGGCTATATCATCTTTGAAAGAACTTAGAAAGAAGAAGAAACCCGTTATATTACTTTCAAATGCCCCAAGGAGGGCTAAAACAGTCGAAAACAAATTAAACGATATAGGTATTAATAAAGACTATTACAATAAAATTATATCGTCTGGTGAAATATGCAGAAATAATTTTCTAAAAAATAATGCTTACATATCTAAGATAGGAAATATGTTTTATTTTGTAGGGCAAGAGGCAGATAAGGATATTGCAGATAAGCTTCCTTTAATCGAAAAGAAAAACATAAATGAAAGTAATTTCTTATTGGTATGTGGTACCCGAGATTTTGAGGATGATTTGAATAAATATAAATTTGAATTAGATCAGGGAATTAAATTAAAATTACCCTTAGTTTGTGCAAATCCTGATAAAGTAGTAGTTAGAAAGAATGGAAATAAACTTATTTGTGCAGGAGAGCTTGCATACTACTATTATCTAAAAGGAGGGACTGTTTTTTATTTTGGAAAACCTTACCCTGATGTTTATAATGAGTGTATCCGGTTTTTTAAAGAATTAGATGCTAGTATTTCAGAAAAAGATATACTAGTAATAGGTGACTCATTAGAAACTGATATAAAAGGCGCTTGTAAAAATAACTTGTCATCAGTTTTAGTTGCTGGAGGAATACATGCAGAATTGTTTAATAGAAAGCTAAATAATAATTCGATAAAAAAAATTCAAACACTCTGTAAAAACAAGTCAGAATACCCAGATTTCCTTATAAATAAATTTATCTTTTAGTAATTTATAATAAAATATTGACTAATTTTTATTAGAACATATAGTGAACAAATGAATAATCTTACTTCCTTAAAATGGTTATATCTTGATTTTAATAGTTATTTTGCAACCATTGAACAACAAATTAATGTTTCGATGCGTAATAAACCTGTTGCTGTGGTTCCTACTTTAACTAACTATACATGCGCCATAGCTGCTAGTTACGAAGCAAAGAGATTAGGAATAAAAACGGGAACAATGATTTTTCAGGCCAAAAAAGTATGTCCTGAACTGATATGTGTACAAGCTGATCACGAAAAATATATATATTATCATCATAAATTGGTAGGTGAAATAAATAAATATATACCTATAGATTCTGTATGCTCTATAGACGAAGTTGCTTGCAAACTATTGGGAGAAGAAACTCAAGTAAAAAAAGCTATATCAATAGCCCTTTCTATAAAAAAAGGTATTAAGAGAAATGTAGGAGATTATATAAATTGTTCTATAGGAATATCAACTAATAAATTCTTAGCTAAAACTGCTAGTAATCTAAAGAAGCCTAATGGTTTAGAAATTCTATTCAAAAAAGATATTCCTCATAAAATTAAGCATTTAAAACTTTCAGACTTAACTGGTATAGGAAAAAGAATGGAAAATAGACTACTTGTTTCTGGAATAAAAGATATAAAGGAATTATATAATTTGTCTCCAAAAAATATGAGAAAAATCTGGGGAGGTGTTCAAGGAGAGAGATTTTGGCACATGCTTAGAGGCAATAAAACTATAGATATTATAACCAGCACTAATACTATTGGTCACAGCCATGTTTTACATCCTAATTGGAGAAATCTAGAAAAATCACATTCTATATTAAAAAGATTAGTACTAAAAGCCGCTAGTCGATTGCGAAGAAAAGATTATTTTTGTAAAAAGATGAAGATTTCTCTAAAATCTCAATGCGGAAAAAGGGTTGAGGGAAAGAAAAAATTTAGTAGTACGAGTGATAGTTTAACTTTACTAGAAGAGTCTACTCTTATATGGAAAAGTGTTATAAAATTCAATAAGTTAAATACTATTAAACAAGTTTCTGTTGTACTATATGATTTAGAGTCAGCAAGTTCTCCTCAAATAGACTTTTTAGAATCCTTTAGTCATGCAGTCCATAATTCCATGAAAAAAAGAAATTTAATATCACAAACTATGGATAAGATTAATACTCGATTTGGAAGAGACAGTGTAACTATTGGATCTATACCAAAAGAGATATCACCATTCTCAGGAACAAAAGTTGCCTTTACAAGAATACCAGATATAAATGAATTTCATGAGTGAACTATTTTTTAAAACGAAGCCTAATTCTTTTTTTATTAGGAGATTTATTTATGCCCGTAGAAAAGAATTTATAGTTATTCTTTTTTAATAAAGGGATAAGAATAGCTCCCATGAGAAAACCTCCTATGTGAGCATACCAAGCAACTCCTGGAGAACTAGGATCCGTTTGGTAAGCATTAAATAATTGAGTTACAAACCATATACTTATTAGAATGCCAGCAGGAATTCTGATAACTGTTATAAAAAAAAATAAAATTACAAGTGTTGATACCTTAGCTCTAGGAAACAATAAAAAGTAAGCGCTTAATACACCTGAAACAGCCCCTGACGCTCCAATCATAGGAATGTTTGAATATGGCGTAATAAAAGCCTGTAGTAATGCGGCTGCTATCCCACAAGTAAAATAAAAGAGAATAAATTTGATGGTACCCATTGCATCCTCAATATTATTTCCATAAATCCATAGAAAAAGCATATTTCCGGCTAAATGAAAAAAACCTCCATGCATAAACATACTAGAAAAAACAGTTATAATAGATGAAACTAAATTATTATTAGAAAATAATGAGGCTGGTTTCATACCATAAGAATATATGAACTCGCTATTACTTATTTCCGTTAAAGATAATTGATAAATAAAAATTGTAACACACAACGCAATTATAAAAATTGTAGCAAAAGGAGTATTCTGTGTTGGATTATCATCTTTGAGTGGAAACATAATTTTATTTTAATATTACTTTATTTAGTATAAGTTTAAGTAATGAGTAATATAGATACAACTATAAAAAATATCACTAACTCAGGCCTAGAACAAATTAGCTTCAAAAAGGGGGAAAATGTCTATAAGTTCAATGAAAAACCTAAGTTTGCCTATTTTGTTTACACTGGAGAAATTAATATATTAAGCCCGGATGGTTATAAACTAGGAAAAGTAAAAGAAGGCGAGCTTTTTGGAGAAATTAGTAGTCTTTTCAATAAAGAGCATTCTGTATCAGCAGAAGCCGCAACAGAATGTAGACTGTTAGTAATAGAGAAAGATTTATTCTTTAATAAAGTGCAAAATGCTGATCCTATTCTTAAAGCAATAGTTAGAACTTTGACGCTTAGGCTACATGATATGAACGAAAAAGCAGAAAAGATTTGGAAGGAGCTTCATTTTCTATCTTCAATAAAAAAAGATATAGGAGACGATTAAAACTATTTATTCTCTTTTGCGGCTAATTTTTTTTCTTTTTCTACTACTTTCTTTAATAATTCTTTCTCTAGATCATTATCTGGTGAAAACCACTTGCCAAGTATTTCTCGCTTTTTTAGCATACCTATTTCTATTACTTGCTTCTCATATTTCGCATAATACTTTTCAATATTCTTATTTGCCATGCCTGCTGTTCTTTGATCTATAAACTCATTCTCTGTGGCTTTTTGCAATCTAATTGCGGTATTACCTCTTATTTTATTCAGGGCACCAATACATGACTTAGTTCTTCTGTCGACATCAGATGCCACATCCATTAACTGCAATCTAGTTGGTGCGGGTACGTCTACTTTTACATACTGCGACCCTGGATCACTTCGAGGCTTAAAACCCTCTTCCTTAAGTTGCTCCATAATTAGAGGAATATGCTCTTTATTAAATATCATTAGCTGAATTTTTAAAGGTCCTTCTGGTGCATCAACATTTCCAAGATCGACTAATCTTCTTCTAACACCTTTGACTAATATTTTAATAGTTGCAAACACATTCTTATTGGCTTCTTCAGAACCAATGGGTATCAATGATTCTTTAAAGTTTTCTATGGAAACTTGCATATTCTCTTGAGCCTCTACAGAATATCCTTCTTCTTCTTTACCTCTACCTGCCATATTGTAAAGATAATATCAAGTAATTAAATGGTCAATTTAAAATTTACTCTCTCTTACAATTTATTTGAGATAAGCATGAGAATGTTGGTTGATCATTGGTTATAATTAGTTCTGAACCATATTTGTCTTGTCTACTATAAAAACATTTAATTTCTGTTGGTTTTCTTAATTCTTTTTTTAGCCTACAAATTTCATATTTTTCTTTTGTCTCGTATTTGTGACCAGTGGGATAAATAATAGTGTTTTGGTGCATGCGAGCGGGTGCCCACAATGTGTTAGCAAACAAAAATAATAGTACAATTTTAGTCAAAATTTTCATATTTTTCATATCTCATATTTTAGCAATAAGGACTATAAATACTCGTCTCCACCTCTTCCTGATAGCACTATCGAACCCTCATCAGCTAATTGTCTTGCTACTGCTATTATTTGCTTTTGCGCTTCTTGTACATCTGTTAACCTCATCGGACCAAGAGCTTCCATTTCATCTTTAATATTAGCAGCAGCTCTTTGGGACATACTGGCAAAAAATTTATCAGTCAATGCATCATCTGCACCTTTTAGAGCAACAACTATAAGTTCATTATCTAAACTTCTAATTAAAAATTGCATGCTCTTGTCATCAATACCTAATAAGTTTTCAAAATCAAACATATTTTCTTGTATTTCTTTTGCAATGTCCTTATCTCTCTTAGTTAGATTCTTCATTATCTCTCCTTCTACATTTGATTTGAGATAATTCATAACATTTGCAGCTGATCTAATACCTCCTGCTTGAGTAGCTCTTAAAGAGGCATTCGAATTAAATTTCTTTTCCATTACTCTCTCTAATTCTTTAAGCGCCTCTGGTTGTATATTTTCTAATGTTGATAATCTATAAATTATGTCTGGTTGTAATCTTGGGTCAAGTTGGCTTAAAACATCAGAAGCTACTGCTGACTCCAAATAAGATAATATTACTGCAATAATTTGTGGATGTTCATCTGATATAAGATCAGCAATAGATTTTGCGTCCATCCATTGTAAAATATCAATAGGTTTATTGGCATCTTGTGGTGTGATTTTAGATAACACAGATTGTGCTTTTTCACTTCCTAATGCCTTTGACATGACAGACGATATATAATCTGTAGCACCAAAACCTAGAGCAGTATTTGCTTTTATAATAGAAAGAAACTCATCCAAAACAAGATTGACCGTATCTTGATCGATATCTTGAACTTGATACATGGATGTACCTAAAGATTTTACTTCTTCAGGATCAAGATTAGTCATAATGTTTGCAGCTTCATCTTCTCCTATTAAAAGCATAAGAATGGCACATTTCTGAGTTCCTGTCAGATTTTCGAAAGCTTCCTGAGCATTTTTATTTATTTCGTCTTGTTGTTCAGCCATAGTAGCATCTGCCATAATAGCACATCCTTTCTAAAGTCAAAATACTAACATTTATATTTCAAAATGTAAGAAGCAATTACTATGCCAACGCATGTTAAGATTATTTTTTTTTAAAATCTATCACTTTCTTTAAAGGTGAAATATTTATTTCAGATATATTAATATATTTACTAGTACTTAGAAGATAACTTATTAAAGAGGCGATATCATTTACAGAAATAGCATTTTCTTTTCTTTTTCCTGGTTTAAATTTTAAATTTTTAAAAAATTTTGTTCTCACCATTCCAGAATTTATAATTGTGACTCTAATATTATTTCTATTACATTCAAGTTTTAAAGATTTTACAAAACCAAACAAACCATGTTTAGCCGTAGTATATAGTGTTCCTTTTTCTCCACCATTTAATGCTGCTTCTGATCCTATAAAAATAAAGTATCCTTTTTTCTTTTTTTTAAAAAAAGAAACCAATTTTTTTGAAATTATTAAATGCGATAATAAATTAAGATTGAAATAATCTTTTATTGTCTTATCTGAGAAATTTTCTAAATTTTCAAATATGCCTTCACCTGCAACACTAATAAAAGCTTCTATGCTTCTATTTTCTTTTAGAATACTATCCATGCATTTAGCGACTTGGTCAATCGTATTTAAGTCCTGTTTAATTGGTGTATAGTTTTTATCTTTTATACTGTGCGTTCTGGATAAACCTACTACCTTGTAGTTTTCATTAAGCAATTTTAATGCTGTAGCTTTTCCTATCCCTTTAGAAGCACCTGTAATTAATATTTTTTTCATAAAAATTCTTAAAAGTTTTGAAATATCTTTTCTTTATTTACATATTTAATAACTTGATTATTAAAAAATTCTGATATGAGAGTTTTATTATCATCTTCATATAATGAGCCATTTTTTTTTAGGCTAAAAAATATTTTTTCTTGCGAATTATTTAAATATAATCTTTTAAATAACGATTTAGGATATCTTAAGTTTCCGAATGTCACTGAATGAATTAATTCCTTTGGAATAACATTAAATAACATTGAAAATAATTCAGTATAATCCTGTTCCCACCCTTCATAAATTACAAAAGGATCGAATCTTAATCCTATTTTCCAATCTAAGTTCACAAGTCTACTTATTGAAGCAAGTCTTTTTTCTACAGAAGGAACTCCTGTTTCATATTTATTTGAAAACCTAGAGGGCGTAAAACTATAAGCTACTACTACATTTTCTAAACTTTGCCTTAAAAGTGGTTTAATAAATGTACTTTTAGTTCTTATTTCTAATTCTATATTATTTGTTTTTGAAAAATAACTTAGTGCCTCCTCTATAAACCCCGTATGAGCATTATATGCTAACGAGTCGCAATCATATCCTGAAAATATTGTGATTTTTTTTTTTTCAAATCTTGCTTTCAAAGATTCTATTTCTTTAAAATAATCTTCATAATTTATAAAAATTACATAATTTGCTGAATTATATAAGCCCTGAAGAAAACAATACTTACAATCAAACAAACAATTGTACATATAAGAAAAATAGTAATTCAATTTATTCCCGATACCGTATTTTTCTGGAATCTTATTTAAAAAATTGTCATGCTTTTTAGCAATAAGTAAAGAGGGGTTTTTCTTCTGTAGTCTAAAGTTTTGATTTTTTTTATTAAAGACTTCTGTATATTTATCAATGTAGATTACATCAGAGTTAGGATGTCTATTTACTATATTTTTTACCCTATCATAGGATTTTATTTTTTTTTCTATATATATTATTTTTTTCATATTATATTTTTATAATATTATCTGATAAAGCTTCTTCAAATTTATTAAATAAACTTTTTAAATTTTTAGAATTTTTTATTTCTTTGATAATATCTTCTTTTTCTAAAATAACACTAATTTTAATAATTATAGTTTTCATTTTTTTTTTATTTGTAAAAGATAGATGATATTTTTCTTGAATAGGCTTTAATAAGTCATAATCTAGATCTTTTTGTTCCATGGATAGTTTATGATACTTCTCTAATATACTGTCTATAGCTACAATATTTTTAGAGATTATTTTATGCGCTAGTTTTTTGTAACTATCAGGTAAATTAATTCTATTATCAGAAATAATTTTTAAAATACAAATAAGCTCCCTTGTACAGAATTTTTCTACGGTTTGTATAAATCCCAAGGACTCCATTTCATATACTAATTCTTCATTTTTAAAGCTTCTCTCTTCCTCTTGCACGTTTAAAACTGTGGAATTAAAAGCTAGGCTATTGATAGTTGAATTAGTATAATAAGTTTCCTTTTCATTTTTTGAATTGATAATTTTTTTTATATTATGTAAAGAACCTAGCGGAGCAACAGCATTGCCTGCTATTCCAATATTAATCCAAATATTTCTATTAGAATCTGGGCTAATCATCTTTAAGAAAACCGAGGCTGCTGCTGCATTAATATTTCCCCTACCAGAAATAACTAGCCAAATATTTTCTTTATCGCTCTTATAGCATCTAAATAAATTTGTACTAGTATTAAAAATTTTTAACTTATAATAATCAATAATACTTTTTGCCTCACTCTGAAATGCAAGAATAAATCTATAATTGCGATTATCTATCTTAATAATTTTTTTTCCTCCAAAATATTTTTTTTTTATTTAATCTTTTAATTAGTTCATAATTTTTTCTTTTTTTTGCACCACATAATAAAATATTAATTTTTTCTATTAAAGTTTTTGTTGCCCAATATTCTTGGTCAGAGTTTAGACCATAATTTAGAATGAGATTTTCTAATGCTTTTACTCTAAATCTATCTATTCCCCAATATTTTTTTGATAATTGACCATCGTGCCCTCCATATTTTATTATTAAAGGTTCATTAATTAGCCCCACCAGAACCTTACTTGTTATTCTCAACCATAGCTCGTAGTCTTCGCATACTTTCAGGTCACCGTTAAACATACCACAATCGTGAAATAAGGATTTATGCATTAATACACTTGATGGCGATATCTTACATATATTTAGACTATCTCTAAACAAATATCCTTCTTTTTTTTCATGTCTTTTCTTCTGATTTAGATGTTTGCCATCTCTCATCCATATTTCATTTGTATGAATTATTTTATATCTATCTTTACTAGTAAATATTTTTTTTACCTGTTTTTCTATTTTAAGCCTTTTCCATTCATCGTCAGAGTCCAGAAAAGCTATCCAATTATTTTTGGCCTTGTTTATGCCTGTATTTCTTGCAAAACTGACTCCTGCTCTATCCTCATTGTAAATTTTCACAAACGGATATTTATTTTTTATTAATAATTTTGTATTATCACTTGACCCATTATCTACTAATATTATTTCATCTACTTTAACGGATTGGTTAAGAATTGATTTAATTGCTCTTTCCAGATATTTTTCTCTATTAAAAGATGGAATTACTACAGAAATTTTTATTTGTAAATTTTTACTCAAACTATTCGTATTATACTATAAAATCATTCTTTTTAAAAAATGTTAAATTTTAATGTTATCATAATTGTTATAGTTTCTATTTTTCTTGTTTTTTTTGGCTGGAAACTTAGAAAGATATATAAAAGAATAGTTTTTTTTATTCTTAAAAGACATGCTAAAAAATCAGAAAAAGAAGCCATAGTACTACTCAAAAAACATAATTTTGATATTATAGATGAGCAATTCAAAGTAAATCATTACCTATATGAGAACAATAAAAAAAAGTCCTTTTCCTTTAGACCAGACCTTCTGGTACAAAAAAATGGAGTCGAGTATTTTGCTGAAATAAAAAGTGGACAAGCTTCTTATATAGAAAATATTAATACAAGAAGACAATTGCTTGAGTATTTTATATATTCAAAAAAGAAGTCTATTATCTTAGTAGATACTGAAAATAGTATTATTAAAAAAATAGACTTTGTTTTTGCTAAAGAAAGTTCTTAATATAAATAAATTAGTTTAAGTTATTTCTAGTTTATAATAAAATTTAATTTTTTAAATTGAAGGTTCCTCCACCTTCGCCAAAACCTGCGACATCAATCCATTCCATAGAGCCTGTTACACCTTCAAATCTTCCAGTACCACCTACAGCATTTCCCTTACATTTTTCTTTACCGCTTCCTGTAGTTGTACATTTCCAATTTAAAACCCAAAATTCATTAGTACCTGCAAGTTTCATATTACAAGATCCCATCAACATTGCAGCAGGTTCTGTTTGAAATAGTCCTGTACAAACAAAGTTTGTTCTCATTTCCTGGCTTCCCATTTTCATAACGTTAGTTCCTATAAAAGACCCTGCCATACTCATAAAGTCTCCATTCTGAATTACGGTTGTTTTTGTCCAGTCACCTCCATATTTCATAGTCACTTGGTCAGCAGAAGCCATCTTTACAAACAGAATAAATACAAAAAATAGTTTTAATACTTTCATTTANATCTCCTAAATTAATTTGAAAAATATTGTTTTATCACAAATAAATATTTAAGCAATTTCTATTTGGTAACTAATTATTACAATGAAAATACTTATTACATTTTTGTCAATTATATAATAAATAAAATTTATCTATTTAAGCAGAATATTATTAAGAGAATTTAAATTTTGCTTACATCCAATAAAAGTCGCCTTAATAAGNTCATTATCATCTATTTTTAATGCTAAATTAATTCCTTTTTCTATATACTCTTCTTTATTAAAACCATCAAACGAACTATTATTTAAGATCTTTTCTATTCTATTTTTTAAAATAGTAAATTGTTTATCTTCAAAAGTTTTATTTTTTTCTAAAAAAAAACCATAACAAGATAAAATGCTTGCTTTTAGCGCAGCAGTTTCAAAAGCAAAACTTTTTAAAAAAAATAAAAAGAGTAAAAGTACTAACTTATACATTTCGTTTATTATTTAGCATGTTCGATTAAATATTTTCATAATTATTGATTTCTATTTAACGTCAAGTATAATTCAGATAAATGCCCCATTAGTTTAATAGTAAAATACAACCTTGGTAAGGCTGAGCCACTGGAGCGTAACCAGTATGGGGCACCATTTAAATATATATATCTACTATCAAATTTTGTTTGACTAATTTGATTTATAATTGTCAAATTTATTTAAAACTTTTTCCATTTCATTATCGCATAATAAATAAGGGTCTTTAATTAATTTGCATTTATAATAATATTCACATAATAACTCTACCTCTTGAGCTAATTCTAGCGCTTCTTCAATACTATTTCCTATGGAAACCTGACCATGATTTGCTATCAAACAAGCTCTCCTTTTCTTAATTGCTTGAGAAATATTAACTGACAACTCCTCGCTTCCATATATTGCGTATTTTGCAGTTTTTATATCTTTACCTCCTGCTAGTGCAATCATATAATGAAAAGATGGTATTTTTTCATATAAACAAGATAATATTACAGAATACTTTGAATGAACATGAACAACTGAATTACAAGAATAATTCTTATATAATGCTATATGAAATTTTGTTTCTGACGAAGGTTTTTGCAATTTCTTGTCGTAATGTCCTTTTAAATCTACAAATACTACGTCGCTAGTTCTTAACGAACAATTTTTTTTACCTGAAGGAGAGATTAATAAACCTGATACATTTTTTTTTTCGTGTCTAATTGAAATATTGCCTGATCTTATAGGAGACAATTTAGAATCTACTAGAAATCTAGATGTTTCAACAATTAGTTTTCTTTTGTTAATTTCACTCATATTTTATTTTTTCTAATGATTTTATTTCTGCCTCTATTATTCCTTTCTCAGTTATTAAGCCAGTAATTAAATTATTTGGAGTTATATCAAATGCTGGATTATATGCCCGACTGTTTTCTGAATAAATATGAATTTTTTTTACATTTCCATTATCGTCCAAACCAGATATTTTATTCAATTCATCAACATTTCTTTCTTCAATTATGATATCTTTATAATTATTACTATCCCAATCAATAGTGGAAGAGGGTATAGCAACGTAAAATGGTATATTATGTTGTTTAGCTGCTAAAGCTTTTAAATATGTTCCTATTTTGTTGATAACGTAACCATTTTTAAGAACACGGTCAGCTCCTGTAATGCATAAATCTACCTCACCTCGTTGCATCAATAAACCGCCAGCATTATCTGCAATGACAGTATTAGAAATTTTTTCATTATTTAACTCAAAACTGGTAAGAAGTGCACCTTGATTTCTGGGTCTTGTTTCATCAACCCAAATATGTAAATCAATTTTTTTATCTCTTGCATAATATATTGGTGCTGTAGCTGTTCCCCAATCAATAGTTGCTAACCATCCTGCATTACAGTGAGTAAGGATGTTTATTTTTTTATTTCTGTTTTTATTTTTAATAATTTCATATCCATATTTTCCAATTTTTTTACACGATTTTATGTCCTCATCACAAATTTCAATTGCTTCATTTAACAAACTTTTCTTCAGATTTTTTTTGGGTTGTTTAAAATTTACACTCTTCATTACTCTATCTATTGCCCAAAATAAATTGATAGCAGTCGGTCTGGTATTTTTAATTTTTTTTGCAGCTAAATTTAAGCTTTCTATTTTCATATCTCTCTTATACGCTAAATATAAACCAAAAGCTGCCGTAGCTCCCAGAAGTGGAGCCCCTCTCACTTGCATATTATTAATAGAATTCAATACATCATCTAACGTGTTAAGTCTTACTATACTGACTTCAAATGGAAGCTTCGTTTGATCAATTATAAATACACCATCTTCTTTTTCATCATACCATATAGTTCTATATTTTCTTTCATTAATCCTCATTAGAATACTCACTATGTTTATGATATATTATTATTAACATGAAAGGAATTTTATGCACAGTAATAAAGTGTATGCTAACAATATGGGTTTTAATCCTAAAAATAAAATTTGTTTAGTGACAGGAGGTTCAAGTGGAATTGGTTTAGCATTAGTTAATGAATTATTTAATAGAAAAGCTGCAAAGGTCATAAATATTGATATTAAAAAAAACGACACCTCAAAAGCAGATTACTTCTTTGCTGATGTTGGAGAACAAAAAGATATGACAATGGTTTTAGATAAAATTTACAAAAAATATGAAAGATTAGATCTTATTTGTTGTAATGCCGGTATAGCAGCTGATGACGACGCGTTTGCTTCAGAAAGTCATTGGAAAAGTATAATTAAGACCAACCTTTTACAACATACTATACTAGTAAGATATTGTGTTCCAAAAATGCTTTGTCGAAATAAGGGATGGTTCTTAATTACAGCCTCTGCTGCAGGATTACTTTCGCAAGTAGGATCAGCAACATATTCTACAACCAAGCATGCAACTGTTGGTTATGCTGAATGGCTAGCAATTACATATGGAGAAAAAAATATAGGTGTAAGCTTACTGTGCCCCCAAGGTGTTTCTACGGCTATGACTGAAAATTTAAAAAATGGAGGTGTTGCAGGAATAGATGGTATGCTTGAAGCTAAAGAAGTTGCATCAATTACTTTAGATGCTATGAAAAAAGGTAAATTTTTGATTACTCCTCATCAAGCAGTTAGAAAGTATATTAAAATAAAGGCAGGTGATACAGATAGATGGATACTAGGTATGAGAAAGTTGTATAATAAATATATTACATAGACTTGTGTTTACAAAAAATGAAATATCTATTATTTTTTTTACATGTTTACAAGGAAAATTTTTAATGAAGAACAAAAACAATTTAGAGAAACAGTTTCTAAGTTTATCAGGAAAGAATTAGTTCCTCATCACCATGAATGGGAGAAAAATGGAGTAGTTCCTAAAGAAATTTGGCTTAAAGCCGGTAATGCTGGTATTTTATGTCCAAATGTCCCCAGTCAATTTGGAGGCGTTGATGGTGATTTTAGATTTAATGTTATTATCGCAGAAGAATTAGCAAAAGCAGGAACAACAGGCCCTGGTTTTGCCGTTCACTCCGACATTGTTGCCCCTTACATAGTAAATTACTGTAATGATAAACAAAAAAAAGAAATTCTACCCGATATGGTTGAAGGAAAAAAAATCTCAGCAATTGCAATGACCGAACCCGGGACAGGTTCAGATTTACAAAATATAAAGACAAAAGCAATAATTGAGGGTAAAAGCATCTGTCTGAGTGGGTCTAAAACATTTATAACAAATGGACAGAATGCAGATATGATTATTGTGGTAGCAAAAACTGATTCATCTAAAAAAGCTAAGGGGATATCTTTAATAATATGTGAGTCTCACAGAAAAGGTTTTAAAAGAGGAAAAAATTTAAAAAAAATAGGAATGAAGGCACAAGATACATCAGAACTATTTTTTGAAGACGTTATACTACCTGTAGAAAATATAATAGGAAATAAAGGACAAGGTTTTTCACAGTTAATGGACGAATTACCTCAGGAACGTCTTTCAATAGCAGTTACTGCTATTTCCGCAGCGCAAGCAGCGCTAGACTGGACAATATCCTATACTAAGCATAGAGAAGCTTTTGGAAGAAAAATAATCGACTTTCAGAATACTAAATTTGTTTTAGCAAAATTGAAAACTGAACTAAATGTAGCTAGAGCTTACCTAGATAGATGCATTAAAGAACATATAAATAATAATTTTTCAGCTGAAGATGGTGCTATGGCTAAACTTTGGACAACTGATTTACAATTCAAAGTTTTAGACGAATGCCTTCAACTACATGGAGGTTATGGATATATGCAAGAGTATCAAATTGCTAGGGCATTCACTGATAGCAGAGTACAAAGGATATATGGCGGAACNAACGAGATCATGAAAGAAATAATTAGCAGAANTCTATAANAGAANGTCAAAATATGAAAGATGCTTATATATATGATGCAATTAGAACTCCTAGAGGAAAAGGTAAAAAAACTGGTTCTCTTCATCAAATTTCACCAGTCAAACTTGCTTCTAAGACTCTAAGAGAATTAAAAATTAGAAATAACCTTGATACATCTTACTTAGATGACGTAATATTAGGTTGTGTCCATCCAGTAAATGAACAAGGAGCTGATATTGCAAGAATCTCAGTGCTTGACGCAGATTACAGTCAAACAGTACCTGGAACGCAAATAGATAGGTTCTGTGCATCTGGCTTAGAAGCCTGTAATATTGCTTCAGCACAAATTATGAGTGGACAATCTGAACTTGCTATAGGTGGTGGGGTTGAGTCCATGTCTAGAATTCCTATGGGAAGCTCAGGTGGATCTTGGATGGCTGATCCCGAAATAGCTTTTAAAACCTACTTTGTTCCACAAGGAATATCTGCAGACCTATTGGCTACTAAGTATAATTATTCTAGAGACGATGTTGATCTATTTGCTGTCAAATCACAAAAGAAAGCTTCTTATGCGTCAGAAAAAAATTACTTTGATAAAAGCATAATAAGCATTGATGACCAGAATGGTGATTTAATGCTTAAACATGATGAATTAATTAGAAAAGAAACTACCATGCAATCATTGGCTTCTCTTGAACCATCTTTCAAAGAAATAGGAAGCAGTATTGGATTTGATGATATTGCAATTATGCGGTATCCAGAATGTAATAAAATTAATCATGTTCATCATGCTGGAAATTCTTCTGGTATCGTTGATGGAGCAGCCGCTGTACTAATAGGAAATAAAGAAATAGGAGAAAAGTTAAATTTAATTCCTAGAGCCAAAATAAGAAGTTTTGCTTCTATAGGAACAGAACCTACAATTATGTTAACTGGTCCTGAGCATGTAACAAAGAAAGTATTAGAAAAAAATAAAATGGACGTAAAAGATATTGATTTATTTGAAGTTAATGAAGCTTTTGCAGCGGTAGTTCTGAGATATATGGATGTCTTTAACATAAGCGAGGACAAAGTTAATGTTAATGGAGGAGCTATTGCTATGGGACATCCACTAGGTGCTACTGGTGCTATATTATTAGGTACAGTATTAGATGAATTAGAAAGAAGAAATTTGTCCACTGCTTTGATTACGTTATGCGTTGGAGCAGGAATGGGAACTGCAACAATAATAGAAAGAGTATAGAGTGACAACTGCTAAGTTTGATTTCTGTAAAAAAACCGCTTCAATAAAATTATCAGGAACAAATTATAAATGTAGTAGCTTAGAAAAACTCCTGAAATTATTATTAAAATGTAATAAAGAAAATCTCAGTGAAATAAAAATTATTGGAAATTTTGATACTAATTTAATAATAAAAGAGTTATTAGGAAAAAATAAAATATCTGAATTAAAGAAGATGCTTCTACTATTCCAAGAGATTACAAAAACAATAGAAGAAAGTAATACCCTATTTACTGCAATTTTAAATCACAAAGTGAGAGGGCCTGCACTTGAATTTGCTTTAGCCTGCAACTTTATAAAAGCTAATATAAAAACTATATTTAAATTTGAAGAATTAGATAATGGCTTTATGCCACTATTTGGGAGTCTACAGAGAATGATCCGGTTGATAGACTACAAGAAAGTATTAGAAATAATTTTGATCAAGAAATCAATAACGTTCTCGGAAGCAAAAGATATGAAATTGGTAAATTTTAAAAAAAATAATTCAGAACTAATCAAGAAAAAAAAAATTCATTGGGATAAAAATTTTACTGATACATTTATATACTACAATACTAAGATACACTCTATGAAAAAAAGAAATCTTTCTGCCTATAGAGCAGTTTTATCAAGTATATTTGAAGGTTCTATATGTGACTATCAAGCAGCTCTCTCAATAGAGAAAAAATGGTGCACTTGGTTATTAAGTCAAAAATGTTAAACATATAAATCTTTTAAACTATTATTTATCTTTCTCAAATTTTAATGCTACTGAGTTTATACAATATCTAAGTCCGGTTGGTTTAGGTCCGTCATCAAATACGTGTCCTAGGTGAGATTCACATTTTGAACATTTAACTTCTATTCTTGCCATTCCATAACTTTTATCCTCAATCTCTTTAATTGCGAATTTAGATATAACGTCATAAAATGAAGGCCATCCAGTTCCTGAGTCAAATTTAACACTTGATGAAAAAAGTCCTGCATTGCAGTTTACGCAATTATAAATACCTTTTTCTTTATTTTTATTATAAATTCCAGAAAAAGGAGCTTCAGTTGCTCCTTCCCTTGTAACCAAATATTTAAGATCTTTTTTTTCCATGACTTAAATTAACATTTTTAAAAAACAATGATAGTATAAAATCATGGAAAAGAAAATAATAGATAATTTACTACAGTTTAAAAGCTTAAAGGGTACTCACCTTGGATACAGCAATTGGACTAAAGTTGATCAAGAAAAAATAAATAATTTTGCTTCAGCCACTAAAGATTTCCAGTGGATACATACAGATATAAATAAAGTAAAGATTGACAGTCCTTATAAAACGACAATAGCTCATGGATATTATACTCTCTCCTTGCTTCCAATTTTTTTTAGCGAAGTATGGGAATGTAAAAAAATAGGATTAATCTTAAACTATGGTAGTGAAAAAATCAGATTCATATCACCTGTATTATGCAATAGTGAAATCAGAGCCAGTATTTCTTTACTGGATGCTTATGACTACAAAAAAGGCTTAATGCTTAAAAGTAAAGTAGATATAGAAATAAAAGACTCTGAAAAATTAGCTATGTCAGCCGTAACATTAAGTTTAATGTTTGATAATAAATAACTTGATCGCCTTTTATGTTAAATGTTTTTTCTTGCTCGTAAAAATGATATACGCTTGCAAAATCCTATTTTAATTTTTTTTCAATTTCGTTCAATGAGTTTATAGTTATATCTGCCTTAAAATTGACTTTAGCAATTTTTTTTGAATATTTTCCATACTCTTCTTTTCTAGAAATATAAATTGTTCTAAATCCACATGATGAAGCTGCCATAAGATCGCTTTTATGGGAAGCTACAAGAGCACATTCTGATGGTTTTAAATTAAGATACTTTGCAGCACCAAAATAGACTATTTTATCAGGTTTATATTTTTTAAAATGCTCTGCAGAAAACAAAATATCTATTTTAAAATTATTTTTTTTTATTAATTTTTTTTGCAAGGCTAAATGTCCATTTGATAAAGTGGCAGTTATAAAAGATTTATTTAAATTTTCAATAGCTCTACAACTATCATTCCATGCCTTAAGACTGTGCCAACATTTAATTAATTTATCCTTCTCAATTCTTTTTATAAAAGAAATTTTCATTGCTTTTAATACCTCCTCCAAAGTTTCCATATGAATTTCATCAAGATTTTTCCATTTATTTTTATTTATTTTCAATAAACTTGGTTGATACTTAAGTCTCCAGTTTATGGCAAGTTTATCCCAGTCAATTTTATATTCTGAATTCTTTAATATTTTTATTCCTAATTCAACGATTGAAGTTCTCCAATCTACCAGGGTTCCAAATACATCAAAAAATATAGCCTTTATCATTTTTTTTATAAATATATTGTAAAAAAAAATTAAGTTTTTAATATAGTTATAACAAAAATTTGAAAAACAGTTGAAAAATAATTTATTATCAGAAAAGAAAGGTTTAGTTGTTGGTATAGCCAATGAAAGATCATTGGCTTGGGGAATTGCAGAGTCAGTGTATAATGCAGGAGGTAAACTAGTCCTAACTTATCAAAATGAAGCTCTTAAAAAAAGAATAGATCCTTTATCAGACAAAGTAAACTCTAGTAACGTTTACCTTTTAGATCTGCAAGATTACGAGTCTATCCCAATATTTTTTAAGAAAGTTGAAAAGGAATTTGGTAAATTAGACTTTATTGTACATGCGGTAGCCTTTTCTGATAAGGAAGAACTAAAGGGAGATTATGTTGATACAACAAAAGAAAACTTTCTCAAGACATTAGAGGTTTCATGCTATTCCTTTACCTCTTTAATTAAATATGCTCTGCCAATTTTAAATAAAGACGCGAGTTTGCTTACACTTTCTTACTATGGCGCTGAAAAGGTTATTCCACATTATAATGTTATGGGTGTGGCTAAATCTGCCCTTGAAACTAGTGTGAAATATTTAGCTGTTGACCTGGGGAAAAAAAATATGAGAGTTAATGGAATATCAGCTGGACCTGTCAGAACATTAGCTGCGTCTGGAATTTCTGATTTCAGGTATATTTTAAAATGGAATGAATATAATTCTCCTTTAGAAAGAAATATTACTTTAAAGGATGTTGGTGGTGCAGCAGTCTATTTATTGTCAGATCTTGGAAGTGGAACTACTGGAGAAATTCTTCATGTTGATGCAGGATATAATGTGATTGGAATGAAAAATGTTAATGCTCCAGACATTAGTAAGGTATAATGTCAGATAATAGTATAGGAAAAATTCTTAAGCTTACTACTTGGGGAGAAAGTCATGGTAACGAAATAGGCGGTGTTCTTGATGGAGTCCCCTCAAATTTGAGAATAGATAAAAAATTTATACAAAGTTATCTTGATAAAAGGGCTCCTGGCAGTTCTAAATTTGTAACACAAAGGAAAGAAAAGGACAAAATAGAAATAGTTTCAGGAGTTTTCAAAGGTTTTTCAACTGGTATGCCCATAGGAATGATTATAAAAAATGGGGACCATAAATCTAAAGATTATGAAACTATAAGAAAAAAGTTCAGGCCAGCTCATGCAGATTACACATATTATAAAAAATATGGTATTCGAGATTATAGAGGCGGTGGAAGGTCTAGTGCAAGAGAAACTGCTATGAGAGTTGCTGCAGGTTCCATTGCGAGAATTATATTAGGAAAAAAAATTGAAATCATAGGAGCTGTAATACAACTTGGAAAAAAGAAAATAAAAAGTCATAAATGGAATAAAAAATTTATTTCTAAAAATGACTTTTTCTGTCCTGATCCAAAAGTTCTTCCAGATTGGGAAAAATATCTTTTAAATATTAGAAGGTCGGGGTCTTCTTGTGGTGCACTAATTGAAATTCGTGTAAAAGGAATGCCTGTTGGACTAGGTGCACCTGTTTATGGTAAATTAGATGCTGAACTTGCTGCTGCTTTAATGAGTATAAATGCTGTAAAAGGTATTGAAATTGGTGCCGGCTTTCAAGTAGTAAGTATGTCTGGAGAAGAAAATTCTGATGAAATGCAAATTAATAAAAAAGGAAATGTATCTTTTTTATCTAATAATGCCGGTGGCATCCTAGGCGGAATTTCATCCGGACAAGAATTAATATGCAGAGTGGCAGTAAAACCGACTTCATCTGTTTTAAATATACAAAAGACAGTAACTACAAGTAATAAGAATACAACTATTAGCACAAAAGGTAGACATGATCCTTGTGTAGGAATTAGATGTGTACCTGTAGCTGAGTCAATGGTTGCTCTTGTACTAGCGGATCACTTACTCAGGGATAAGGTTCAAATGGGAAATTATTCAAGACTAGAAGAGAGCTGAATGAAAAAAAAATATAATCTATGGTCATTGAATATACCGATAAATTTTAAAAAGCTAGATAAAGAAATAATTAATTATTTGAATGTTTGTGAAAAAAATTTAGGTTTGATACCCAATATACTTCTAACAAACTCAACAGACAAAAAAAGATTTGAAACATTTAATATCTTTTACAATAGATTAATGCAGGATAAAAACTTCTTAAATAAAATAGAAAAAGAAATGATAGCAGTTGTTGTATCTTCTATAAACAGATGTTTATATTGTTGTGTTTCTCACAGCTATAATCTAGGAAAATTATTAAAGGATCCTATTCTATCTAAAAAAATTTTAATTAACTATAAAACTGCTAACTTAACCTCAAAACACCAAGCCATGTTAGATTTTTCAAGCAAATTAACAAGAAACAGTTACTTAATTGACGACAATGATAGGAATTTATTAAGAAGAAAAAAATATTCGGAAAAACATATATTAGAAATAATTGAAATAACCTCTTTTTTTAATATGACAAACAGAATTGCATCAGGAACAAACATGGTCCCTAATAAAGAATATTTCTCGTTTTAATACTTTATCATATTAACCTAAAATTTATTTAATTTTTAGCTGCTTCCTTCTTTGCATATATAAAATATTCTAAATTACCTTTTGTTCCTTTTATAGGACTTTTTACTGTAGAAATTACTTCACATTTTTTTTCCTTGAGGAAAAGACTTACCTTTTTTATAGCAATCATTCTAAAATTCTCATCAACAACTATACCTCTTTTACCTATTTGATTCTTTTGCAATTCAAATTGTGGCTTTACTAAAGCTATAATATCTATTTCTCTATCTGTTGTATTTAATAGGTTGTTGAGCGCTTTAGTTAAACTAATGAATGATAAATCGCAAGTGATAAGATTAATAGATGGGTGCAGATCAGATAATTGAATATATCTCACGTTAGTTTTGTCTATTATAGTAATTTTATTATCAACTGCCAGTCTCCAACAAAGCTGACCTATTCCTACATCCACAGAAAAAATATGTTTTGCTCCTCTCGATAATAATACATCAGTAAATCCTCCTGTAGACGCACCCAAATCTATACAAACCTTATCTTTGATATCAACTTGAAAATATTCTATTGCGTAGGCTAACTTAATTCCTCCTCTAGAAGCCCATCCCTCGTTCTTTTCTAGGATTTTAATGTCTACATTAGAAAGAAAAGAGGTTCCAGATTTAACTATTTTTTTGTTGTTGACTAAAACTTTGCCCGCCATAATTAAAGACCTAGCCTTTGAAGCATTTTCTACTAAACCTTTTATAACTAAAATTTTATCTAATCTTGCTTTAATAATTTCCATTAACTATCTCTTTTTATTAGAAAGTCTACTAATTGATAAAGTGTATTTGTGTTCCTTTTAATATTGTTTAACTCCTTTTTAGCTAATATAGATAGTCTTAGAATTTCTTTTTTAGCAAAATCAATGTTCTTTAACCTAATTATAGTTGCCTTATTAGAAGACTTGTCCTTCCTTACTGCTTTTCCCATATTTTTTTTACTTCCCTCTAAGTCTAAAATGTCGTCTCTAATCTGAAATATCTTTCCTAAAGTTATACCAAAATCATAAAAAGATTTTTTTTCTTTGCTCGAAGCATTTCCTAACACTGCTCCAGTATGAGAAGATAAAGCTATTAGTAAGCTAGTTTTTTTTTCTTGNATTCTTCTAAATTTTTGTAAAGTAAGATTAAAGTTTTCATTCTCTGCCTCCAAGTCTAAAAATTGTCCTGCCAACATACCATCTGAACCTATAGATTGTGCAAGATTATTTATTAATTTTGTTTTACATTTATTACTTACTTTAAATGATTTTGTTGTCATTAATTGAAAAGCATAAATTAACAATGATGAGCCACCCAATAATGCATTGGCCTCATTAAATGCTATATGTACTGTAGGCTTTCCTCTTCTTAAATTGTCATTGTCCATACATGGTAAATCGTCGTATATAAGCGAAAAGCTATGGGTCATTTCTATTGCCATACTTGGGTATTTATAGATTGATGGGTTTACTTTATATATTTTTGCCACTTCAGACAGCAGGAAAGGCCTTATTCTCTTACCTCCATTTAATACAGAATAAGTCATAACTTCATTTAAAATCTTTGGACCTTTTAATTTATTAAATACAATCTTTAACTCTTTTTCGATAAACTTTTTATGTCTAAGAATCTTTTTTTCTAAATCATTATTATTCATCGTTTATATTGTAATTATACCTTTTCCAAATCATCTGGCTTTATCTTTTCAACTCTTTCTTTTGCATTTTTTAATTTCTCTTCACAAATATTTTTTAGCACTACACCTTTTTCATAGGCATTTATTGCTTTTTCTAGGTCAAGATCTCCATTATTTAATTCTTCAACAATTTTTTCCAAATCTTTCATAGCTTCTTCAAAAGAAATATCTTTTTTCTTGTTTTCATTCATTTACATTATTCCTTTTATTAATTATGGTTGAGTTAGTTTTAATTCTATTCTTCTGTTTTTTTCTCTGTTTTTGCTTGTATTATTTGGGAATAGAGGCCTATGTTCTCCATAACCTGCAACATTTATTTTTTTAGACTCAATTCCATTCTTAATCATAATCTTAGCTACTGATATTGCCCTTGCAGTAGAAAGCTCCCAATTCGACGGGTGCACTAAATTAGAAATAGGAACATTGTCTGTATGCCCTTCAACTTGTAAAAGCCAATCAATATTACTAGGAATTTTAGCTGTGATAGATTTTAAAATATTTGTTATTTCAACTATTTTAATAGTTCCTTTTTTCTCTAAAGAAGCAGAACCAGATTTAAATAAAATTTCTGATTGCAAAACAAAACGGTCTCCTACAATAATAATTTCTTTTTCATCACCAATAATACTTTTTAGTTTTCCAAAAAATTCTGATCTGTATTCTGTTAGTTCGCCTATTTTTTTACTTAGAGCTAGGTCTAGTTTATTGTTCAAACTTTCTACTTCTATTTCCTTATCCTTTACTTGTCCCATACTTAGGGATAGCGCATTTTGCAAATCTAATAATTTTTTATTTAATTGTTTAACATTAGTATTTAATGTAACTAAATCTGCACTAAGTTCCTTATTAATTTTTCTTTCACTTTCTAAGGACAGTTTCTCTAAACCTAATTGATCAAATAAACTCTGCACCTTTGATTCTAGTTCTCTTAGGTTTAATTTATACTTTTTATTTAAATCTTTTTCCTGAAGATAATCTTTTTCTGTTTTTTGTTTATCTATATTTAGTTTTTCTAACTCTTTATTTAAGTCGGACAACAAATCTGATAATTTTGCTTTCTGTAATTTATTGTCTTCTAAATCTTTATCTAATTTAAAAAGTTGATTTTTTAAACTTTCTAAGGCTATATTTTTTCCTGAAAGTACTTGGGTTAAAAAAGTTTGCGACACCATAAAAAGTGCTAATAAAAAAACAAAAACTAACAATAGAGTAGATATAGCATCAACAAACCCTGGCCAAATATTTATTGAACTAGGAGATCTTCTTTTCATTGTCAGTCCTCATTTTTTTATTAATGCTATTGTTTTAGTTAATAGCTTTATTTCTTTAGAAAGTTCTTCTGAAAATTCTGAGTTGTTTTTTTTTATTTGATCTTTTAGTTCTAGCAATGAATTATCAATATTTCTAATATGCTCTAGATTGCTAATTGCTGTTTGATTAGATTGATTAAGTCTAAAATCTATTTCGTCATTAATTTTAGATAAGACGTTTACCGATTTTGCAAATACATCTTCCAAACTTTTTCTACTATTTTCATTCTTTTCAAATAGTTCTGACATTTTATTTAATCCCTCTATAGTCTGGCCTATAAGTGCTTCTAAGTAAATACTACTAGATCTAGGTTCATCACTGTCAAAATCATTATTAATATTTTTTAATTTTCTATTTAAATTATCAAGAAAATCGTTTTGGGCACGAGAGAGCTGCAAATCTATAAATCCCAAACACAAAGATCCGCTTAAACCAAAGAGAGATGAAGAAAAAGCTGTTCCCATACCAGACATTGGGTTTTTAATACCTTCTTTAAGAGCCATAAAGGTTGACAAGACATCTCCTTCTTCAACATTTAAGTTAGATATAGTGTCTCCCACTGAGTTTATAGTAGAAAGAAGCCCCCAGAAGGTACCCAACAATCCTAAAAAAACTAGAACAGCAATAAGGTACTTATTTATTTCCCTATCCGACTCTAACTTAAAAGCTACCTCTTCTATATTTTTTTTCCAATTAAAATATTTATTTACATCATTCTTAATTTTGAGGTTATCTATAATATCTAATATAAAATTTGGCTTTGCAGATGAACTAGTTGTTCTATTAGCAATAATTTCGTTTAATAAAAAAGCATCTCTTTTTAAAAGTAAAATACCTCTTACAGAGAAAAAAGAGCCTATGATAAAAACAATTATTATTACAGCATTTAACTCTGCATTATGAAAGAAACCTGTCTCAAGTTTTGCATAGTTATAAAATATAAAAATAGAAATTAGCGCGAGAAAAAAAATTATTCTAATTAAATATTTTTTATAATCTTGCATATCTTAATAATACTACAATAAACGAAGTAACTAAATAACTTTTTATAACATTAACTGATATGAAGTTTAATCTACATCTAAAATTAATATATCCTGACTTTCTTGATTAGAATCTTCAGCACCCAATGCCTTTACAAAAACCTTTGTGTTTAAAAAGCCTTCTTCCAACAATATATTTCTTACTTTCAGTGCCCTTGTCAAAGACAATCTCCTTGCAAAACTAGTAGTTCTTTCCTTACTTTTAGAGGAGTAAGATCTTAATGTAATTCTACGGTTTTTATCTATTTCTCTAATATTTATATAAAACTGCTTTAAAGTAACATCGTCTACATCTGAGCTATCTGGTAAGTAAAAAATCTTAATTTTTTTTTCTTTATTTGATGCTTTATTTTTTTCATATTTTTCTTTTATAATTTTTTTTTCTACACTTTCATCTTTAATAATTATTTGATCGTCTTTTTTTTCGCTTTCATTTCTTTGATCTTTTACTTTTTTAACTTTTTGAATAGAATTTTCATCGACCTTGGTTTTTTCGTCTTGGATAGTTGTATTAATATTATTTTTGAAATTTGGTTTTACTAGTCTTGACTTAGGCCTGTTATTATTTAAATCATTCGAACTATTTTCTGTTTGTTTTTCTGATGCTAGCTTATAAGAATCTTTATTTGAATCATTAGAAAAAACAAAGGTAGACTTAATTAATAAAAAACTAATCAAAATATTATATCTCAGGAATCTAAAAGTCATACAATATTACTTTTTTTAATGATTTCAGATATTGCATTGTTACTATAAAAAAAAATATCATCTAAATTTAACATTTCAGAACTAATCCCTCCTGCTTCTTTTAATAATAGAAGCCCAGGCTCAAAAGTATTTGAAGCAATTTTACTAATATAACAATCTATTCTTCCAGAAGCAAGATTTGCAAAATCTAGGCTAATGCTTCCAAAAACTCTTGAAGCAATATCTTTATTTTTTAAAAAAATTTTTATATCTTTAATAAAGAGTTCATGGCTATCAAAGGCTAGCAAGGATTTTTGTAAGTCTTGGTTAGAGGAAATTCTCATTCTAAAGTTATTAGCGTATGCTCCTTTTCCTCTTTCTGCATAAAAAAGCTCATCTTTGATAGGATCATAAATTACAGTAGCATCTTGTTTACCTTTATTTATTAATGTTATCGAAATGGCAAAATAGCTAATGCCTTTTGCAAAATTAGATAATCCAGAAATAGGATTTACTAAAAAAAAACTTTTCTCTTCATTTATTTCGACATTGACTTTCTCGTAATCATAAAAGAAAAAGATTTTCCATTCTGGTCGCGCTTTAGTCAGTTCTTTGAAAATAGTTTCTTTTACGTTTTTTAAGGACTTATTAACAAATATATTTATTTTAGATAAAGAGTTTTGTAGCTTCTCTAATTCGTTAAAATCTCTTCTTAAAGCCCTTGAGGCTTTTAAAACTGCATTGCTCATTATATTGATATTTGATGATTTTATCATCAAGATTTAGCTTTTTCAACGTAAGTCAAAGTAGAAGAAGAAATAATTATTTCTGTATTATTATCAATATGTCCTGGAACCATTACTTTAAATCCATTTGAGAGAATTGCTGGCTTGAAAGATGAAGATGCTGTTTGACCTTTAATTACTGCTTCAGTTTCTATTACAGTTTCTTTTATATGCTCAGGCAATTTCACAGATACGGGTATTCCTTCTATGAACTCAATGGTAACAATCATGTTATCTTGTAAAAACAAACTGAGATCTCCTAAGATTTCTTTTAATAAGTTAATCTGTTCAAAGGTTTTAGTATCCATAAAATGGTAAGACGTATCATCTTTATAAGAAAATTGATATTCTTTACTTTCTACATATAACCTTTCTACACTCTCATTAGCTCTGAATCTTTCATTTAACTTTGAACCATCTTTAGTATTTTTTAATTCTACCTGAGCAAAAGCACCACCTTTTCCTGGTTTTACCGATTGTGCTGCCACCACTTTCCAAGTAGAACTCTTATGCTCAATTATCATTCCTTGTTTTAAACTATTACCATTGATTTTCATGTATACTCCAAATAAAAAGACCTTAATGTTTAACTAATAATTGTCAATTATGTTTTTAAACTTTTTTAGATATTCAGATGGACCGACTCTTGATCTCCATACAGCAGAGGATAATGCATAAAAATCTAAATTTAATTTACTTATTTTCTTGAAGTTTTTAATATTTATACCTCCTATACCTACTACAGGAACCCTTTTAAAATTTATCCATCTTCTTATCTGATTTTTATTTATTTTTTTATAATTTTTTTTTGTCTCTGTTTTAAAAAAAGATCCAAAAGCAANATAGTCTGCTCCATTATTTTGTGCTTTAATAGCTTGTATAGTAGAGTTGTAACAACTTCTTCCAATTATTTTATTTTTTCCAATTATTTCTCTACATTTTTTTATAGAAGCATCTTTTTCTCCTACATGAACTCCATCTAAATCTAATGCTTTTACAAGGACTGGATTATCGTTCAAAATAAATAATACATTATTTTTTTTGCATAGTGGATATAGCTTTTTAATATAAATAATAAGTTTATTTTTGTTAATTTTTTTTGTTCTTAACTGAAATATAGATATAGTCTTTGTAGAAAGCACTTCTTTTAATTGCTTATAAAAATTTATTAATTCAAATTTTTCAGGAGATATTAAATATAAATATGATTTTTTATTATTTTTTTTAAAATTTATTTTTTTTATGTTTTTTTTATTCAAATTAGCCTTTATAAATTTTAATTATGTCATTTAGCATTTCTAAGGCTTTTTCTTTTGGTCTTTGAAAAGTATTTCTTCCTATTATAGAACCATTTCCGCCCCCCTCTTTTATTTGTTTTATTTCTTCAAGAATATCATTATTACTTTTTGCATTTCCTCCTGAAAAAACTACTATTCTTCTAGAAGAAAAAGCACATTTCTTTATATGTTTAATCCTTGAAGATAAGGTGCTTATGTTTAACTTACTATCTAGGAATGTTTTTTGCAAATCTTCTTGTTCTATATTTTCAGTAGGAGGTTTTACTTTTATTATGTGTGCTCCTAGTAAAGCAGCAATATGTGCAGCATAACCAACTATATCTAAGCTTGTTTCTCCTTCTTTAGAAATATTGGGTCCCCTTGGATAAGACCATAGAACAGAAGGTAAACCGTGCTGAGATGCTTCTACAGATATCTCTTTAAACTCTTCTATCATATCATATTGATATTCAGAACCTGGGTAAATTGTAAATCCAACTGCAGCACAACCCAACCTTAAAGCTTCTTTGACACTTCCGTTTATTGACTGGTTTTTTTGCTTACTGAGGCTATTCGAACTATTGATCTTTAAGATGGTTGGAATTAGCCCTGCATAACTATCTGCACCTGCTTCCAAAAAACCTAATGGTGCTGCGTAAGCGCTCAATCCAGCTTCAATAGCTAATTTGTAATGATAAATAGGATCATACGCTTCTTTATTAGTCAAAAAAGACTTGTCTGGACCATGTTCATGTCCTTGATCAACAGGAAGAATTAAAAGTCTACCTGTTCCTCCTAATTTACCATGCATTAAAATTCTCCCTAAATTTGATTTTATTCCAGCATTAGTATTTTGATAGTTACTTAAGATTTCATTCACGTTGTTTGTATAAGTCATAAATTTTTCTCCTAATTAAATTAATTTAAAAATTCTAGACCAGGAAGTTTATTTCCTTCTAACCATTCAACTAAGGCACCTCCTGCAATGGAAACATAAGAAAAACCTCCTGCTATTTCAGAAGAATTTAATGCAGCGACTGTATCGCCTCCACCTGCTACGGAAGTAATAATTTTAGCCTTGGTCAGTATAGCTGCAGTTCTTCCAATAATATTAGTCGAATTATCAAAAGGTTTCTTCTCATAGACACCTAATGGTCCATTCCAAAATAAAGTCTTACAAACAGCCATGGTATTAGATATTTTTTCTATAGTTTTTTCACCTATATCATATATCGCTTGATTTGCAGTAATTTTATCCACCTCAACATTTGATGAAGATTTACTATCAAGATCTTCAGCAACAACTACATCTAGTGGCAGTATGATTTCACAATTATTCTTATCTGCCGAATTTAAGATAGTCCTTGCTATTTTAACTCTATCAATCTCTATAAGAGATTTTCCTATTTCTTTTCCTTGGGCTAGCAAGAAAGTGTTTGCCATAGCACCACCTATTACCAAAAAATCAACTTTCTTAATTAAGTTTTCTAATAAACTTATTTTTGTAGAAATTTTCGAACCCCCTATGATAGCCATTACAGGCTTGTCTATGTTATTATTTATTTTTTCTAACATCTCTAATTCTAATTGAAGGGATCTTCCTGCAAAAGAAGGAAGTAATTTTGATAACTGATAAGTGCTTATATGTTTTCTATGAGATACAGAAAATGCATCATTAACATAAATATCCGCTATTTTAGAAAGTTTTTTTGCAAAATTTAAATCATTTTTTTCCTCTTGTGGATAAAATCTTATATTCTCTATAAATGCGATTGAACCATCGCTCATAGCATCAACTACTTTTTTCATGACCTCAGGACCACAGAATGGTAATACTGTTACTTCTGATATTTTTAATTCGTCTGCAAAAGCTTCCAAAATCATATTCATTGATAGATGTTTTACAATCTTTCCTTTTGGTCTACCCAAATGAGATATGATAATTATTTTTGATTTTTTAAGAATTAATTCATTTATAGTTAATTTATGTCTTCTTATTTTTGTTATATCCAAGACTTTTCCTTCCCCATCTAGAGGAACATTTAAATCACATCTAAGTAGTACTGCTTTTCCTTCCAGTTCTACATCATCTAGAGATTTTGTGATCATAAGAACTCGCCTAATTTTTTTGCGACGTCCATCATGCGGTTTGAGAAACCCCACTCGTTATCATACCANGAAAGAANTCTACCAAAATATTTTCCNACNGTTTGTGTTTGAGTCGAGTCAAAAATTGAACTAGAAGGGTTTTGATTGTAATCAATAGAAACCAATGGTAATTCATTATATTCTACAATATCCTTAAAATCTGATATTGTCTCTTTGTGAACAGCTTCATTAATGCTGTTTCTGTCTATAATTTCTTTCGTTTTAAAAGTAAAATCTATCATTGATACGTTTGGTGTAGGGATTCTTATTGCAGTGCCATCGAGTTTACCTTGAAGCTCTGGTAGAACTAATCCAACTGCTTTTGCGGCTCCTGTTGAAGTTGGGATCATTGACATACTAGCAGTTCTTCCTCTTCTCGCATCTTTGTGAAGTCCATCTATAATTTTTTGGTCAGAAGTAAAAGAGTGCACTGTTGTCATAAAACCTGCTTCGATTTCAAAATTATCATTTATAATCTTAGCAATTGGAGCAAGGCAATTAGTTGTACAGGAAGCATTAGAAAGTATTTTTTGTTGTTCAGAAATTAAATTACTATTCACGCCAAATACAACTGTTAAATCAGCATTNNTCGAAGGAGCTGAAATTAAAACTTTCTTTACNCCTTTTGATAAATGTTGTTTAGCAATNTTAGCGTCTGTAAANAATCCAGTACATTCTAATACTATATCTACTTNATTTTCATNCCAAGGTATGTCTTGAGGTGCTTTATGACTGTAAAAACTTATTCTATTTTTATCTATAATGAGTTTTTCCTNTTCAATTGAAGAATTAAAAGACGGTCTTCCATGAACTGAGTCATAATTTAATAAATGAAAGTTTTGTTCGAGTGTTCCTAAATCATTGATTGCAACCACCTTAAATTCTTCACTTTCTTTCTCTAATGCTGCTCTCAGTACTAATCTTCCTATTCTTCCAAAACCGTTTATGCCAATATTTATCAATGTTTTCCCCTTAATTTAAATTACGTTTAATCTCATCTACAATCCTATCTGCAGTAATACCAAAATGCTTATACAGTTTTTCACCGGGACCTGATGCTCCAAATCCTTCTAAGCCAATAAAAATATCCCCTTGTTTCATCCATTTGTCCCAAGATTGTGATGTTGCAGCTTCCACAAATATATTTTTTTTATTTTCAATCAATTTTTTTTCTTTGTATAATTCCATACATGGAACTGAAATTACATTAACCATTATCTTATTTTTTAATAATATTTTTGAAGCCTCTACTGCTAGGCTAACTTCTGAACCGCTTGCAAAAATGTTAATCTTAGCATTCTTTTGCATTTTAATTATATAAGCTCCTTCTGAACAAAAGTTATTTTCAAATTCAAATTCATTATTTCTTATCAAAGGTAAATTTTGTCTAGAAAGAGCAATTACAGATGGCCCACTTTTATTAAGTAAGGCAAGTTCCCAACACTCTGCTGTTTCTATAGAGTCGCATGGTCTAAAGACTTTTACATTTGGAATTGCTCTCAAGGAAGACAAATGCTCTATAGGTTGATGAGTAGGACCATCTTCTCCTAATCCTATTGAGTCATGCGTAAGCACATAAATTACTTGGATTTTCATCATTGCTGCAAGTCTTATGGCAGGTCTGAAATAGTCACTAAAAACTAAAAATGTACCTCCATATGGTATTAAAAAACCGTGAAGGGAAATACCATTCATAGCTGAAGCCATACAATGCTCTCTTACTCCCCAATGAATGTAATTTCCTGTAAAATCTTTAGCTTTAATTTTTTTCATTAATTTTACATAAGTATTATTTGATCCACTCAAATCAGCAGAACCTCCTATAATATTTAAATTTTGTTCAACCAATTCTTTAATTACGTTTTCGCTAGACTTTCTGGTAGCCATGCTAATTTCCTGGTGGGAAAGGAAGTTAGTTATTGCCTTATTTTTTGCTGCCTTAAGTTTCTTCTTAAATAAATCTTCACTTAATTTGAATTTTTTAATAACTTTTAAATTTTTTTTAGACCAGGCTTCATATTCGCTAGCATTTTTAGTTGAAACTTCACTCCAATCTCTTAATGTCTTACTCGGAACTTCAAAAGCCGGAAAGTTCCAATTAAGCTTACTTTTTGCTTTCAAGAGTTCTTCTTCTCCAAGAGGGGCACCATGACTTGTTTCTTTTCCTTCTTTGTTTGGAGATCCAAAACCAATTTTAGTTTTACAACATATAATTGATGGTTTTTTTTTTGTTTTTACTTCTGTTAGTGCATTATTAATTTCATTAATATCGTGACCATTTATATTAACAACATGCCATCCCATGGATGTAAATCTATTTGCAGTATTGTCAGACATGGTTAATGATGTAGGTCCATCAATAGAAATTTCATTATCATCATACAATACAGTTAAATTTTCTAAATTTAAA
>PBGQ01000024.1 GCA_002720125.1 Rickettsiales bacterium
CGTCTGCAGCTTTTTCTCCAAAAATTGCTCTGAGAAGTTTTTCTTCAGGTGTCATTGGAGATTCTCCTTTAGGTGTTACCTTCCCAACTAAAATGTCACCTGGATTAACTTTTGCTCCAATATGAACAATTCCAGCCTCATCAAGATTAGTTAAAGATTCTTCACCAATATTAGGGATATCTCTGGTTATTTCTTCTTGTCCAAGCTTTGTATCTCTAGCAAGAACTTCAAACTCTTGAATATGGATTGAAGTAAAAACGTCATCCACGACCAGCTTTTCTGAGATCAGAATAGAATCTTCATAATTGTAGCCATTCCATGGCATAAATGCTACTAGAACATTTTTTCCTAATGCTAATTCACCTTGGTCTGTTGCAGGACCATCAGCAATCACATCACCTGACTCTACTCGATCTCCCACTCTTACCAGAGGTCTTTGATTAATTGCTGTGTTCTGATTTGATCTTTGAAACTTTAATAAGTTATAAACATCAACTCCTAATGTAATGTCATATTTAGTTTCATGGGTATGTCTAATCACAATTCGCCTAGCATCTACTTGGTCAACAAAACCTCCCCTCTTTGCAACGACTGCCGCAGAAGAATCTCTTGCAACAACTGACTCCATTCCTGTTCCTACCATGGGAGACTCAGTAATTACAAGCGGTACTGCTTGCCTCATCATATTAGAGCCCATCAACGCTCTATTGGCATCGTCATTTTCTAAAAATGGTATTAATGATGCCGCCACAGAAACTAATTGCTTTGGGGAAACATCCATATAATCTATTTTATCAGTAGTTGACATAATAAAATCACCATCACTTCTGCAAGAAACTAAATCTCTAACAAATTCATTTGATTTTGTCAGAGGGGCATTTGCCTGAGCTATTGTATAATTATCTTCTTGAATAGCTGATAAATACTCTACTTCAGATGTTACTTTTGCAGAACTTACCTTTCTGTAAGGACTTTCTATAAAACCATACTTATTTATTCTAGCATATGTAGCCAAACTGTTTATCAAGCCAATATTAGGACCCTCAGGTGTTTCAATAGGACATATTCTTCCATAATGAGTAGGATGTACATCTCGAACCTCAAAGCCAGCACGTTCTCTTGTTAAACCTCCTGGACCTAAAGCGGATAGTCTTCTTTTGTGGGTTATTTCTGATAAAGGATTTGTTTGGTCCATAAACTGGCTTAGTTGAGAACTACCAAAAAATTCTCTTAAAACAGAAGTTAGTGGTTTTGCGTTAACTAATTCTTTTGGTACTAGTTTGTCATCAGTAATCGATCCCATTCTTTCTTTTATAGATCTTTCCATTCTTATAAGTCCCATTCTAAATTGATTTTCAACTAATTCACCTACAGATCTTACTCTTCGATTACCAAGGTGATCAATGTCATCGTAGTCTCCTATTCCGTCTTTAAGTTGGATAACAATTTTAATTACTCTAAGAATGTCGTCTTTCTGCAACTCCCCGTATTCTTCTTCTAATTTAGAAGAGAGTCTAGCATTTAACTTTACTCTACCAACAGATGACAAATCATATTTGTCTGAATCTAATTTTTTAATATTTGTTATTTTAGTCCACAAATTAGCAGGATTATCGCCTCTTGCAACTGTACCAACTGTAACCAATACCCAGTCCTCTTCTACACTTAAAATCCATACTCCTTCTTGCTCGATTAAATCTCTTTGTAGAGTTAACTTTTTTTCCTTATTCTCTTCAGGCTTTAAGTAAAAATCTATGGAATCTTTCCTTGGCTCTACTCTGGAAAAAAATAGATCAAAAAATAGTTTTTCTGAACTTTCTTCAGTAGGAGGTTCTCCAGGTCTCATAATTTTATATATTGCGGCCAATGCTTCTTGTCTGCTAGTTGATTTCTCAACTTGTAATGTATCCCTTACATAAGGACCATTGTCTCTATTGGTGACTATCACAGATAGTTCACTTATATTTGTGGACTCAATTAATTCTATTAATTTTTCATCAATCTCGTCTCCCGCCTCTGCAAAAATTTCTCCCGTATCTTTATTAAAAATGTCTTTAGACACAAATTTTCCAAGGATATAATCCTTAGGCACCAATATATTTTTGAGTCCAGCTTTTAAAAATTCGTTATTATGTCGATTTGATAATCTCTCACCTTTATTCAGTAATTTTTTTTCACCTTCGGCATTTATTAAATCAAAGGTCAATTCTCCTTTTAAGTCTTTGAAGTTATAAGGTATAGAAACTAAATCATTTTTTTTGAAAGAAAAGATATCCTCTTTATAAAAATGATCAAGTATATCTTCGTTTGACATACCCATCGCCTTTAGGAGATATATTAATGATAATTTTTTTCTTCTATCTATTCTTATGTACAATAAATTTTTGGAGTCAAATTCAATGTCCAACCAAGATCCTCTATAGGGTATAACCCTTGCAGAATTACTATTGTCGAAAAATACGCCAGGTGACCTATGCATTTGGCTGACAATAACCCTTTCAGTTCCGTTGATTACAAACGTAGCTTTATCTGTCATAAGTGGTATATCTCCAAGGTATACCTCTTCTTCTTTTGCTTCTTGGCCCATTTTTTCATTAGTTTCTTCATCAATTTTTACAATATCTAATCTAAATATAACTTTAAGAGCTGCGGCATATGTTAATCCCCTTTGTCTACATTCTATGACATCATACTTTGGTCTATCTAGTTTATAAGAAATGTATTTTAAATTCATTCTACCTGCATAATCTTTAACAGGAAATATACTTTGTAGAGAATCATCAATCCCTATTTTTTCTTTATCAGATTTATCTGTTTTCGAATCAAGAAATTGTTGATAAGAAAATTTTTGTATTTCAATCAAATTTGGCATGTCTGCAGAATCAAGTAAAACACCAAATTTATGTCTTAAAGGTTTTCTATTAGTTAAAGATAATTTATTAGCCATGAGACTCCTATATATTATTTCATTAAAGAAAAAATATTATTTTGATTATTAAAGATTTAAAAAGACATTAAACATTATAATATACCTCAAATTTAACATTGTGAAGTATAAAATTATTTAAGTTCTATCTTAGCCCCTGCTTCTTCAAATTTCTTTTTTATTTCCTCAGCTTCAGCTTTAGCTACGCCTTCTTTTACTGACTTTGGAGCAGCTTCCACTAAATCTTTCGCTTCTTTTAAACCCAATCCTGTTGCTGCCCTTACTTCTTTAATTATATTTATTTTCTTATCACCAACTTCAGTAAGAACAATATCAAAAGTATCTTTTTCTGCTGATTTTTCTGCAGCTCCTCCTTCGGCCCCAGCAACTGCTGCTGCTGCGACAGGAGCGGCAGCTGAAACCCCCCATTTTTCCTGCAGAAGCTTAGATAATTCGGCTGCTTCTATAACTGTAAGCTTAGATAATTCGTCTACCATTTTATTTAAATCAGTCATGATTATTTCCTTTCAATTTGTTAATTCTTTTCTTTTTTATTAGATAAATTGTTAAAAACACCCACAAGATCAACGCCGGATGCATTAAGAACGCTTATTAGCTGTTGATGCGGAGCTATTAAGTATCCTGCTATTTTTGCTCTTATTTCTTCTAGAGACGGAAGCTTAGATAGTGCTTCAAGCTCATTATCATCTATTATCTTGTCGTTGAGACTAGCTTTGATTATTTTTAATTTTTCATTTTTCTCAGTATATTTTTTTATTACCTTTATCCCGGCAATAGGATCTTTTGAAAAAACCAATGCAGTAGGACCATTAAAGTATTCTTCTAAACCTTTATACACTGTGTCTTTTGATGCAAGTTTTACCAGACTATTCTTAGCAACACAGAATCTTGCTCCGACTTCGCCAACCTTAACTCTGAGTTCAGTCAACTCAGCTGTATTTAGCCCAAGATAATGAGTAACAACAACTCCATCAGAANTCTCGAAAGACTCNTTAAGATTGTTTACAGTCTCTTTTTTTTGTATTTTGTCCATATTTTACACAATAGAAGACAAGAATATTTCATCTATGATGGATTTACACCTAAAATCACCAACAGTCTTCGATAAAAGAAGAAATGTAGTAATACTTTTTGATAAAGTCAAGCTAAATTATTATTTATTTAATATTTTAAGAGATGGCCCCATTGTAGGAGAAATAAATATTGCTTTTAGGTACGTTCCTTTTGCTCCTTTCGGCTTAGCTTTAATAACGGCGTCAATAAAAAAGGAAATATTTTGACTTAATTTATCATCAGAAAAACTTATCTTACCTATACCACTATGAACTATACCAGTTTTATCAGCCTTGAATTCAATCTGACCTGATTTAATATCTTTTATAATCTTGCTAGGATTGTCAGTAACAGTTCCTAACTTAGGATTTGGCATTAAACCTTTAGGGCCGAGTACTTTACCAAGTTTTCCTACGATAGCCATCATATCTGGAGTTGCAACCACTCTATCAATTTTAATTTCATTTTTTTCAATTTTGGTTGCCAAATCTTCTTCTCCAATATAGTCAGCTCCAGCATCTTTTGCTTCTTTGGCCTTTTCATCTTTTGCAAATGCAGCAATAGTTACTGCTTTACCTGTCCCATTTGGTAAATCTACTACACCTTTTACAATTTGATCTGCATGTTTTGGATCAATTCCTAAGTTAATAGCTATGTCCAAGGTCTCATCAAATTTAATCTTTGGCATAGCTTTTAATAATGCTACTGCCTCTTTGATAGGATAAGCATCTCTCTTTGTAAATTGGTCTTTAATATTTTTATATCTTTTTCCTCTTTTACTCATATTGTTTTATCTAATCTGATATTTCGACTCCCATAGATTTCGCAGTTCCAGCTATAATATTGGCTGCAGCCTCAATAGAGTTAGCATTCAAGTCAGCCATTTTCTCTTTAGCTATTTTATTTAATTGCTCTTTACTTATTTTACCAATTGGTTCAGCAATTCCTGTTGTTCCTGAGCCCTTCTTTATGTTAGCTTCTCTTTTGATATAAAAGCTAGCAGGGGGCTTCTTGATTATAAATTCAAAAGATTTATCTTGATAAACTGTAATCACTACTGGACACGGCATTCCCTTGTCTAAACCTTCAGTTTTAGCATTAAAGTCCTTACAAAAGTCCATTATATTCAAACCAGCTTGTCCAAGAGCTGGGCCAATTGGAGGAGATGGACTAGCCTGACCAGCTGGTACTTGAAGTTTCACATATCCTGTTATTTTCTTTGCCATAATTAATTAATCTTTTTGTATATATTGTTATTAAACCAAGATCAAGATTTTTCAACTTGTGTATATTCCAGCTCTACAGGAGTTGCTCTTCCAAAAATAGAAACCGCTACTTTAAGCCTTGACCTATCTGCATCAACTTCTTCTACTATTCCATTGAAAGAAGCAAAGGGTCCATCAGAAACCTTGACTGTTTCGCCAACCTCAAAAGTAATTGTAGGAACAACGCTTTCAACTCCTTCTTTTATTTGATCTAGGATTCTCTCAGCTTCTGTTTTTCTTAATGGTACAGGTTTATTAGCTGCTCCTAAAAATCCACTCACCTTATTAACTTTCTTTACCAGGTGCCAAGTATCATCATTCATTTTCATTTTGATTAAGATGTACCCAGGATAAAACTTCTTTTCACCTTCAATTTTTTTTCCCTTCTTAATTTCTAATGTCTTTTGTGTTGGGATTAAAAAATCTTCAAAGCTATTATCCAAGTTTTTTTTCTTTACTTCTTCTTTGATGAGTGTAACCACTTTATTCTCAAAACCGGAATAAGTATGAATTATATACCATTTAAAATCTGAACTAATTTCTGTCATTACAACCCTAATATTGANCTTATTACCCAAGAAATAATATTATCAACTAATAAAAAGAAAAGTGAAAAAATAACCACCATTACAAACACCATTGCTGTAGTTATTAAAGTCTCTTTTCTAGTTGGCCAAACAATTTTATTGCCTTCTTGTTTAACTTCTCTTAAAAATTTAATAGGTTTCATATTTTATCACAAAAAAAAAAACATTATGCTAATTTTTGNAAATAGTCAATGTTGGCAGGAGTGGAGGGACTCGAACCCACAGCCCCCGGTTTTGGAGACCGGTGCTCTACCAATTGAGCTACACTCCTACAATTTTAATATAATATAAATTAATACAAAGTATAAGTAATGTTTTTATTAAAAAATTTAGTATCATTTTTTTAGTTAATATTTATTTTTTTAGTTTATACTTATTAAGTTCATCAGGTAAAACAAGTTCAAATTCTGCTTCACTAGCTTTATTTTCTTTTACAAAAGCCTTTGCAGTAAAAGATGCAATACCTCTATTGAAAGAATTTAAGTGTGTTTCCATTATAAACTTATCACCAATTAATACCTTTTTTTTAAAAATAGCTTTTTTAAGCTTTGAGATATACATTATTTTCCCTTTGTTGTCAGGAAGTGTAAGTATAATTAAGGCCGACAATTGTACCATAGCCTCTATCTGAAGCATTCCTGGCATATTAGGATCTCCAGGAAAATGGCATTTGAAAAACCATTCATTGCTTGACAAGTTTTTAAATCCTTTAGCAAATTTTCCGGGAATAATCTCCTCAGCTACATCTATCATAAGATAAGGAAATCTATTTTTCTGATACTCTAAAATTCCTTTATTATCTAAACTTATTTTTTTCATATTTTCTATATTCTAAAACTAATTTTTTATATATTTTATCTGAGGAAAGTTCTGATTTGTAAAGAATAGTTCTGTAGTCACCAGATATGTCGTAGTGGTCATTAATGCCCAGAGTAATTTGTTTGATATTAGTATTTGAACTTGCTATGAATTCAGAAACTGCAGAACCTAGACCTCCTATTATATTATGCTCTTCTATCGTAATAATAAGGCCAAAGTCTTTAATTATTTTCTTCAATGCATCTACATCAATTGGTTTTATGGTATGAAAATTAAATAAAGCAAAATTTACATTCTTCGTTCTAAGCTTTTCTAATGCAATTTTTGCCTCGCCTACCATTGAACCTGAAGCTATTACAGCAATTTCTTTTCCTTTCATAAGCTTTACAGATTTTCCAATTTGAAAATCATAATCTTTCTCATAAATTTGTTCTGTTTGATTATCCCCAGTGAGTCTTATGTAAACAGGAGAATTAATTTTTGCTGCTGCAAAAACTGATTTAGCTACCTCTAAACTATCGCAAGGTGATAGTATTATTATATTAGGTAAGGATCTCAGAACACCTATATCTTCAATACAACAGTGAGTATATCCAAGATGTCCTAAATTAACTCCGCTTGCCAGTCCTACAAAGTTCAGTGGAATTTTCATATATGCGAGATTTACTTTTATTTGCTCAAGGCATCGCATTGTTTGAAAAGGTGCAAATGTGGAAACAAAAGTAATAAGACCTTCACTTGCTAATCCAGCAGACACACCCAGTGTATTTTGTTCAGCTATTCCAATGTCAAAATATCTATCAGTATATTTTTTTTTAAACCTATCTAGTCCCGCAGAAGTTGATGTATCAGATGTAACAACAACCAGATTTTCCTCAAATTTTGCTAATTCCATTATGGCCAAGCCATAGGTTGCTCTTGGACCAACAGTTCTCCACATTTTTATATTTTTATCCGTAATATTCATTGTTTGTTAATTTCTTTAATTGCTACCTCGTAATCATTTTTAGTAACTATATTATGATGCCATCTATTATTATTTTCAAAGATTGTAACACCTTTACCTTTAATAGTGTTAGCAATTATAGCTTTTGGCATTCCATCTTTGCTATTACTAGACAGTGAATTAAAAATTTCATTGTAATTGTGGCCATCAACTATTTTTACATCCCATCCGAATTCTTTCCATTTGCTAGAAAGGTTGTCGTTTGGCATAATTTCTTTAGTAGTTCCAGTTTGTTGAAGATTATTTTTATCTACTATGATTGTTAAATTTTCTAATTTATATTTTGAAGCAGACATAGCAGCCTCCCAAACTGATCCTTCATTGCATTCTCCATCACCAACGATTACATAAATTTTATTATTTTTTTTTTTTCAATCTATCTGCTANCGCAACACCTACTCCCAAACTTATTCCTTGTCCCAAACTACCCGTTGAATATTCAATTCCTTTTTCTAAGTTTCTAACAGGATGTCCAAATAAAAAAGATCCTTCACCCTCATAATTAGCTAACTCTTGTTTTGTTATAAATCCTAATTCTTTTAAAATAGCATAGTATGAAAGTGTACTGTGTCCTTTACTAAGGATAAATTTATCTCTATCCAATTTTTTAAAGTTTTCCAAATTTAAGTTAATTACTCCTTTAAATAAAACTGCCAAAATATCGCACATTGATAATGCTCCTCCTATATGAGCGTTCTTACCTAAAGTCTCATATGCAGTTTTAATAACACTAAGTCTGATAATTTTGGCAAATTCTCTAAATTTATTATTTTCAAATTCTGAATTTTTTTTCTTCATTAAGTACTAAGTCCTCCATCTATCCTTATTGCTTGGGCAGTTATATAAGAGGACTTTTCTGAAGCTAAAAAATAAACTAATTCTGCTATCTCTTCAGGTTTTGCAATTCTTCCTAATGCAATTTTCTTTATTTCGTCATCCACAACCTCTTGTTTGGTATTTTCTCTCATTAGTCTAGTATCGGTTAACCCTGGAAGAACGCAATTGGCTCTTATATTAAAACGGCCCAATTCAAAAGCAAGTGTCTTAGTTAAAGTTTCCAAAGCGGCTTTGGAAGATGAATAAGCACTTCTTCCATAATTAGCGTCTTGAGAAGAAGTTGACGAGACATTTATAATATTTCCTTTTCTTGTTCGCATCATTTTTTTTACTATCATTTGAGTTAATTCCAAAGGCACAAAGAAATTTAAATTTAATAACTCCGAAAATTTTCTTTTAGTAGTCATTTGGACTAGTCCGTTAAAAATCTTACCAGCATTATTTATTAATACATCTATGTTTTTGTAATTAGTTAATATCTTATTGAGATTGTCCTTAAGGTCGTCAGTGTTTTCTAGATCTATGAAGTAGATGTCCAAATTTTGTTCACTTTTTAGTTGATGCAAAAACTTTAAAGAACTTTCTGTTTTACTTCTGACTATACTTATAACTCTGTCACCATTATCTAAGAAAAGCTTTACACATGCCAAGCCTATTCCACTATTTGCACCAGTTATTAATATATTTCTTTTTTCTTTCATTATATTTATTTAATATCTACCACTCTTGATAGTTCATATGGCATAGTATATCCATCCCAATTTAAGTCCATATCTAAAACTGTTCCTACAGGTACTATCCTGTCGTATGATGTACAAGCGTTTTTTTCAAAATATTTTCTTAAATATTTCTTTTCAAAACCTATGTAAGAAAGTGTTTGTATGCTTTTGTTTTTTACTTTGAAAATTTCATTGATATTTTCCGTCTCATACTCAAAAAAAATACCTAATTTAAGCATTCCTAGCATAGAGAGATCTGTTATAGATTCTTTTTGTAGTACACATAATTTACTATTCTTAAAAAAATTCCCTACCTTATAATTTCCTGTTGTCAGCGTTTCGCAAAGAATAGAAAACTTTTGGTAATCAAGACTAGTATCTAACTGATAATCAACTATCTTTTTCTCAACTAGTTTCCAGAATTTATTCTTAATGAGCTTTATATTAATCTTTTTTTGTTGAAAATACCAAATTATTAGCCTTGGCGATGAACAAGCGTTTTGATCGACAAGATAGGTATCATTAAAAAAATCATGTACTACTTTTTTTATTTCCTTTTCACCTAATTTACATAGATAGTTTGCATTTACCAAACAAATGGAATACCTATCAGGAAAATTTATTTCTCTAGCTCTTTCATTTGTTTTAAATTTTTTAAATAGATTTATAGTATTATTCCCACCCCATAGAACTCTCGCATCACATTTACTTGATAGATAATCACTAATTTCATTATCATTATCGTATCTAATAAATGCATTAGATTCTTTGAGTTCTTTATATTTTTTTTTTCTGAACAACAATTCTATCTTTTTGAGAATATATTTAACTTGTTCGCTTTCTGATTTAGAAACTTTAAGGATATTAGAGTTTCCCGAAATTAGGCCAAAAACAAAAGAGTAAGCAAAGTTGGTAGGAATATTTGACGGTGTAACATGAAAAACTATACCTAACCCTACTCTTTTATTATAGTCTAAGTATTGTTTTGCATATCTATTAATATTTCTTTTTCTTAACCAAAAGGCAAAAGAAATTACGTCTGTTAGTTTTAAATTCCTGTCAAATAGAATAACTTCAGATAAATCGTTTAAAAAGCAACACACTTTACTAGAAAAAATATCGTAATTTCTAACTAATATTCTGTCAGAACCACATATTATCTGAATTCCTTTTTTATTCAATAATAGTGTCACTACATCCTCTAATTTCTGCCTTTTCGAGGCGACCAAAAATATGAAAATATTTTCCTTTTCTACCACATTTGCAATTATCCTCACCGTACACTTTACCGATATCCTCAGTTAAGATGTTATGTCCAGGATAACTTATAGCTAGAGGTGAGATTAGTTGCACCATTCCTTTTTGAAATTTTACTGGTTTTTCGATAACGCTCTTTCTTATAAAAATGTCTGAAAAGTTTGATGCATGAAGAAATCCTTTTTCACATTCCATATATATAGTACCTGTTTGTTCGATTAAACCATAGTAATTATGAACTTTCTTTACAGATAAAATTTCATCAACCATATTTTTGAAAGTAGCATTATCTATTCTTTCCTTCTCCATTTTTTTCCATCCACCACCATGAAGCAAAAGACCTTGAGGAAATTTAATATTTATTTTATTTCTTTTAATTTCTTTTAAAAAGTCTCTATANACNGCNTAAGTAAATCCAAAAATAATAACTCTTTCATTTTTATATTTTCTTGAAAATTCTTTTAATTTACCTAAATCTAATTGATCATGTCGGTTAAGTGCAAAGGTCATATTTTTTGCAAATATTGAAAAACCCCTAATAGCTGCTGTTTTGGCNGAAAAGTTTTCTTTAGTTGTCATGTTTTCCTTTTTATCAATTACTAACATAGGCAATCTTTTTTTTCCTATAAAATCCGATACTATTTTTGCTAATACTTTTGACNGCAATACTGCATTATTTTTATCCAAATAAATTTTAGTTCTGTTAGAGCTAGTTGTTCCAGATGAATGCATAACCCTTAAAATATTTTTTTCAGAGACACTCTTGAGATCTACTGACTTAAATATATTTACAGGCAAAAAGGGCAAAGACTCTAAGTCTTTTTCTTTAAAAGATTTAAAACTAAATGCATTTAATATTCTTCTATAATTTTTGCAGTTTTTATAATGATGCTTATTTAGATTGTTTAATAACTTTGAAAGCTTTTCTTTTTTTTCTTCTGCTCTCCAAGAAAATGGATTCTCCTCGAAATACTCTAAGTCTATCATAATTATTTATAATTTAACTCTTTGAATAAGACTTTACCACTACTATTTTTAGGAAAATAATCAATAAATCTAAAAATAAAGTGCTTTTTTACAAATGAAGTATTTTGCTTAATTTTATTATAGATTTTATCAATGTCTAATTTTTTTTTTATTGTACCAAACTATTATTTTATCATTCTTAAAAGTACAAACAATATCGTAGTTTCTTCCACTAATTAAGTTCTCTAGTTCATCTAAGCTAATTCTTTTATCCTCTATTTTAACATATCGATTTGCCCTACCTTTTATGTAAAAATCTCCCCTATTATCAAACTCTGCTATATCACCAGTATCAAGAGTTTCAATTTTTTTTAGCTTTTTTAACTGTAATTTATTTTTAGCATAACCAGAAAAAATATTAGGACCTTTGTAAAACAAATTACCTATTTTGTAAGGCGAATAAATAATATTTTTTTTTCCATCTTTTAGTATAAATTTTCCACTTTCAATTGGCTTTCCTATTATACCACTTCTATATTTTTTTTCTCTTACTAAATGATATGACATTCTAGGAGCTGCCTCAGTTTGTCCATACATTATAAAAAAATCTTTACTTTTTTTATTTAGATATTTAAAAATACTATCAAATGTTTTTTTCTTCAAACCACCTCCTGCTTGAGAAATAAAACGCGTATTTTTTAAATATGTATCTTCTAATTTAAAGTTAAACATTAAATCATATGTTGATGGAACACCATTAAAATTAGTGATTTTATTTTTTCTAATCATATCTACTAGTGGTTTTTCAATTATCGACTTTTCAGTTAATATCAGTGTAGCGCTCGCGCGTAGATGAGAATTTATGACTGATAATCCATATGCATAATTTATAGGAAGATTTGTTAGTGTACAATCTTTTTCATTCAAAGCCAAGTAATCTATGATATCTTTGGTATTAGTTAGTATATTTTTTTTTGTTAGTTTAGTAAATTTAGAACTTCCTGTTGACCCTGAGGTGGAAAGCAAAAGAAATAAGCTTTTATCTATTTCATAAGAGATGTGTTTCCTGATTTCATATACATTATTTAAAAAATTGTTTTCTATCTTTTCATAATTATTAATTAAGCAATTATTAATTTTTTTTCCTAGAAAAATATATCTTGGTTCAAATTTCGTTATTATTTCTTTTAGTTTTTTATTCTTAGTATTATGATCGATTAACATAGGCTTACAAGCCGAATTAAGACAGGCAATATAAAAAACAAGAGTCTCATAGTTATTTTTTGCTATAAGTATGCTTAAACTATCAGGAACTAATAGACTTGAGGTCTTAATAACNTCAGAAAATAACTTCTTATATGAAATTTGGCTATCATCATCAAGAATAACTGCTATTTTTTGACTTGTCCTTTGTTCCGATCTTAGCGGAAATATTTGCTCATTATTAATTATTTTTTACGTAATCCTCAGGACCGAATATTTCTTCCGCTAAACTTGGGTTAAATATAGTAGTCCCTTCCTTAGACATAAATTTTTTTACAAAATCTTTGTCTTCCCCTGCTAAACATTTTGGGCTGTGATTGCTAAAATGTTTAATTTTAAAACCATTCTCTGATATTTGTTTCAAAGATTGTTCTATTACATTCCCTATTTTTATATGTACATAAGGGCATACTAAAACGTCGCCTATAGGAGTAATNTATAATCTATTAACTGTGTTACACCCCAAAACTGCTTCTCTTTCTCTGTCAAACGGATTCCATAAATTCCTCAAAATATTTTTATATTTTTTTCTCATTTCTATTAAATANGCTTTGTCATCTTCATCTACCATTATATCTGTCATTTTTGCCCACATTCCTCCTGGTGTGGCTACATTAAGTAGGGTGGTATATTTCTTGTCTTTAGAATAGTCTAACAACAACTTAACATCTTCAGACTTAGCATTATAATGTCCTACTGTAATATTTAAATAAGGAGATATTCCAACTTTTTGAACCATCTCTAATGCATCTATAGCTCTTTGCCATGAACCCTTTCTTCCTCTAAATCTGTCGTGAACCTCTGATTGCATACTGTCTATGCTAACAGACACTCTATTTACTCCTAAGTCTGCAAGTTTTTGTGCGATTTCTTCTGTCATGAACCAACCGTTAGTAGTAAGATAAACATAAAATCTTTCTGTTTTCATTGCTTGCAGGGTATCATATAAAATTTTAGGTCTTGTCAATAATTCACCACCCTGTAAATCCCATTCAAAAATTCCAAGCTCATGAGCTTCGTTGGCAACTCTTTCAACTACTTCCAGAGGAAGTATAGGTTTAACATTCTCTCCTTTAGAAGAATTCGTAAAACAATGTTGGCATCTCAAATTACATGCATTATTAAGATTAAGGTCAATTCCTCTTTGCTTTGTGCCAATCTTACCATCATTATTTTTAACATAGTTATAAAAAGATTTAAACTTTTCAACTACCAATGGTTTATTTATTAAAGACATAGCTTATCCATTTAACATATTAATACTTAGTGTACAAGCATTTCAACCCTACTATCTAAGTTTTAATCTACATTCTAAGTTGAAATAATTTAATTTCAATATTTTATTTAAAATTTATTGTTATATATTGTGATATTCAAAACTAATTTTAATTGCTATATTATTTGCATGAAAACATTGAATATTGAAATGATAGATAAAGAAAAAATTCATTTATCTAAAAAACAACGTAATAAAATTATAGAAGAATTTGAAAAATATGGAATACTGAAATTTTCTAATTTTACAACTTCTCATGAAATTATATTTGATTTTATAAGACAATTTTCTACCTCTTTTGCTAATGATGCTAATAGAAGAAAAGAGAGATTTGAAAATTCTAAAATTAGAAATGTGGATGCAGGAAAACAAGAAATTTTTCTGCACAGTGAAACTAGCTTTTCTCCATCGCAGCCAGAAATAATTTGGTTTTATTGTGTAAANCCAGGNAGCGATGCCTCAGGAAAAACAGTCTATTGCGATGGTCTAAAACTTTGGGAAAAACTAAATGCACAAAGTAAAATATTTTTTTTGGAAAATCCAATAAATTATAAATTAAAAATTCCGATAAATAGAAAAANGATTGGAAAAAATAAAAAAAAATGGTTTTTAGAANATCCTGGTGTAAAAAATTGTTATTTAAATTATAGTAGCAACTGTCTGGAATTTGATTTCATTAAATTTGCTGTAGAAAAAACCCGCCTCGCAAAAAGACTTAGTTTTGCAAACCATTTGTTAATACCTTTAGAATCTGAACCACAAATCTTAAAAAGAACGTTTTTAAATAAAGTGAAACTAAGAAAAAAAGAATATAAGGAAATTTTTGATTTAGCTTATGATTTAACTGAAGAAGTTTCATGGAAAAAAAATGATTTAATAATGATAGATAATCTTCGCTTTATGCATGGGCGCCGAAAAATAAGCAATAAAAATAACTCAAGAGACATAGTAACTTTACAAACAATGATATCCAATTTTGGGTTTGGAAGTACAATGCCAAAACTTAATGGTTACTAATTCAAGTTAACATTATACTTTTTTAAAATTTCTTTACCTTTTTCATACGAACTAAAATCAACTATGTCATCTGTTTCTAATGATATATCAAAAGTTTCTTCCAATGCCGACATAAGACTCATGTGTCCGATGGAGTCCCACTCTTCTATATCATTGAATTTTAAATTTTGTATGTCTGAGTTTGCATCAATATCCAAACCCTCAACAAATGCTTTTTGATATTTTTCTTCAGTCATAGTAAAATAATCAAATTATTAACACTAAAAATAATTAAAAACAATTAATAATTTAAAAAATTGGGTATAAAAGAAATATATATTTCTTTGCATTTTAAATACTTAACCATATAATCCATATTTATTAGTTTATTATGCGGGTGTAGCTTAATGGCAAAGCTCCAGCCTTCCAAGCTGGCTATGAGGGTTCGATTCCCTTCACCCGCTCCAAAAAATTAAATTCTTAATTTTATTTTGTTATTCCAGTTTTCTGTATCAGAANCAATAAATTCTTTTACAATTTCAGATGGGTAATTATACATTATTTTTTTTCCTTTTAAATCTGTAACTTCTCCACCTGAAGCCCTTACAATAGCATGTCCTGCTGCAATATCCCATTTACTAATTGGGCTAAGTCTTGGATAAAAGTTTGCTAATGACTCTGACAAATAACAGAATTTTAGGGATGAGGATAGTTTTATTATTTTTTTTTTGTTAAGCCTGTTAATAAATTCAAAAGTTTTTTTATCTAAGCTTCTAGAACATATTAACAAAGGATCCTTCCAATTCTTTTTGGGAGGAGAATATTCTTTTTTAATAAATTTATGATATATAAATAATTTATTATTTTTTCCAAACCAAAGTTTATTTGACGGAGGGTGATAAATTAGCCCTATAACTGGCAGACCGTGGCTTATTAGAGCTATATTAATGGTATATTCTTTACCTCCTTTTATAAAACTCTTGGTTCCATCAATGGGGTCAATTATCCAATAAAGTGGAGCTAGGAAATCTTTAGATAAAAATTCTTTCTCCTCACTTATAACTAACACCCTTTCATCATATGCGTTCAAAGACTTGCAAATAATTTTGCTAAGCTCTTTGTCTATATTGCTTACAGGTGTTCCGTCATTTTTATAAGATATGGAAAGCTTTTTCTTTTCTAAAAGTACTTCATAACATTTTTTTATAATATTTATTAAATAATCTTCTAAATCTAAATTATTTATGATATTTATCATTCTATGAGTAAAGTTTTAAAAAAAAGATTATCATATTAGTATGTCTTATAAAGCATTATTATTAACAAAAAACAAAGAAGAAGAAATACAATCTTCCATAAATGATGTTAATGACCAAGAAAATCCTGAATTTGATATCAAAATTAAAATTACATATTCCACTTTGAATTATAAAGATTGTCTAGCTATTTCNGGCGTTCCAGGAATTATAAGGAGCTATCCTATGGTACCGGGCATTGATTTAGTTGGAGAAGTTATCAAAGAAAAAAATACAGCTTTTGAAATTGGTGATGAAGTAATTTTAAATGGTTATGGAGTAGGAGAAAAATACTGGGGGGGCTTTGCTGAATTTGTAAACCTGAAGTCTAATTGGCTCATAAAAAAACCAAAAGGTTTATCTAGAAGAGCCACAATGTCAATTGGAACTGCTGGGTATACGGCAATGCTATGTGTTATGGAACTACTAAAGTATGATTTAAATCCTTCAAAAGATGAGGTGTTGGTGAGCGGTGCAACAGGTGGCGTTGGCTGTATTTCCATTATCGTGCTATCTAGAATGGGCTACAATGTAATAGCTCTGACTGGAAAAAAAGACAAAGCTAACTTTTTAAAAGATTTAGGAGCTAAAGAATTGATATTTAGAGAAGATTTTTCTGGTCCCCATAAAATTTTAGAAGCTCAAAGATGGAAAGGAGCAATAGATACAGTAGGTGGCAATACATTAAGTAAAATATGTGCCTCAACTAAATACAATGGAGTCGTTGCAGCTTGTGGAAATGCTGAAAGTATAAAAATTAATACTTCGATTGCTCCTTTCATTTTAAGAAATATTAAATTAATGGGAGTTGATAGTGTGTACCAAGAAAATGAAAATAGAGTGCTAGCATGGGATAAATTATCTGAAATATTAGATGAAGAGATTTTAGATAATATTTCTAGTTACATTAGTATGAAAGAAATCCCTCATTATGTAAGAGAAATAATGGAAGGTAAAAATTCTGGCAGAGTTGTTGTAGACATTAATAAATCATAATTAGATTTATAGAAATGCCCTCTAGAAATCAACTAAAGCATAACAAAAAATTGGTTTCTGAAGATTATGATTATATTTTATGCGACTCTTTAGAAGCTCTAGAACATTTTTATAAAAAAGGCTTAAGCAAAAAGATAAAAGTTATCAGCTGTTCTCCTGGCATATTATTAAAAAAAAATATAAATTCTGAAAATCTTTTTGCAAATTGGAGCGCCCATAAGTACAAAACTTTTCAAACTAGCATCTTAAGCTTTTCTCATCATATATTTTTAAAAGTAAAAAATAAAAAGGGCATAGACAGGGAAGAAGCAATTATTTCAGCTATTGTTGCCAATAATTTTCACAAGCTTTTAATAAAGTTTAATCAATTAAAAAAAAGTTTGCTAAATAAGAAATTATTATTTATTTACATAAATTCTAACTTTCCTGATGCAAAAAAAATTAATCCTCCTTGGAATTTACTATCATTTAATCCAAATTTTAAGAAAATATCTTACCAACCTAAAGTTTTAAAAAAATTTACTGATAAGGAAAAAAAAGTAAACATACTAAAAAGACTCTTATTTGGAGGTATAGAAACGATTTTATACCGAATATTTATTTTAATATCTAAAATATTTTATAATAAAACCAATAAAAAACTTTTCATAACAAGTGAAAATGAACTGAGTATAGAAATATGTTCAAGTTTATTTTTAAGAGGTTTTACTCCAATCGATTTAATTAACTTAAATAATAAAAATAAATTTATTTCGGATTCTCGCTATAATCAAATCTGGCAATCAATTGAAGATCTCGTTGAATCAAAAATAAATAATATCTCTTCAAATACATTAAAAAAAAAATTACTAAATGAGTTTAAACAGCAACTATTCAAAGAGTTAACTGTTTATGAGAGTTGGAAAGAAGTATTAAATAGATTTTTAGAAAAAAGAAAAATAAAATATAATGATAAAAGCATAGTAATAGCTAATCATGCTTGTAGCCTTAAAAACCTTGCATCTAAAAATATATTTAATAAGAAGGGAGTTAAAATGGTTTCTTTTCAACATGGTGTATCAGCTGAAATATCAGATACTCATTCATACTGTTTGAGTCAACATGACTCTTCATCAACAGATATTCATATAGCATTTAATAAAGGCTCACAAAAAGTAGCAAAAGATAATCCTTTCTCTGCTAGCAAAAGTTTAATATCTGGTTCTCCAAGAAGATATAAAAGACAAGGTTTTATATCTTTGGGATTAAGAAAGTATGAAATCTTATTTTTATCAAATGCTTTATTTAAAGGTAATACAGGTGGTCTTAGTATTTGGTCAACAGACTTTGAACTAGCAAAGAATGAATTAGCTATTCTTGAAGTGCTAGAAAAAATTAAAAAGAAAATTTATTACAAACCTTATCCTTATACTTTCAAAAGATACTTGGAAGATGATGTATTTATAAAATATGTTAAGAAAAGCAGTTATTTAAAATTAGTAAAAGAAAATTATGATGCTAGATATATCATAGGCAATACTGAAATATTAATTTGTTGTACTGCAACTAGCACTTTATCCTGGGCTTTAATGTCCAACAAGCCATTAATTTTTTTAAATTTCAAGAATGTTGCACCTATTAATAAAAGATTATATAGAATTCTTAAAAGTAGTGTTTTTTTTATTGATTTCGACAATAACTTTCAGGAAAAAATCAATCAACTATTATACATGCCAAAGAAGGAAATTATTAGGAAATGGAAGGCAAAACATTCCAATAGAAAGTTATTAATAGATGAATGTATATCAACCAATAGAGACCCTAATTTAATCTATAAAATTAGTCATTTATGACACAAGCTATCCATTCATTAATTCTCCTTCCAAAGACTTTGTGTCCGCAAAATCCAGTATCTTTTACAGTAAAAAATTTTTCTAACATTTCTCTAAAATCTTCTTCTTTTTCTAAGCAATAACATTTAATTTCGTCTCCATAAGGGCCAGCTAAAAAAACGTTTTTCTCAACTTCTTCTTTTCCTGCTGAAAATTCAGAATTTTGGTCGTTAATATCTAAAATAATTTTTCCGCCTTTTTTAGTAACCCTCTTAAACTCTTTAAACAATAAGTTAATTTTATTTTCCTCACCTAAGAGCGAAAGTACACTCATAGCAACAACATAATCGAAAGTATTATCCTCAAAATTTAATTTTTTTGCTTCTAAAGGTAACTTGTGTAAATGTAATTTATTATAAAAAGAACCTAGTTTCTCTATTCTTTTTTTTGTAGTATTTAATGCTATATCTGCAATATCTATTCCATGCACCTCATATCCTTCTTTTAACAAGTGCTCGGTATTAGGACCACCTCCGATACCATATTCTAAGAGAAGATTACCTTTTTTTTGTTCTTTGAAAAAAATTTTTTCTAATCTTACTAATTCAAGTGATGGATATTTTTTTATAGGACTTGTATTACTGCTTGAATATTGTTCGAAAGCAGTTTTTTGTACTAGTGTAATATCATTTCTAGCCATATTTTAATATTCCTTATTTTTATTCACAACATTCAATAATTCTTTATTCGATAAATATCTTAGAATATTTAATTTAATCAATTCATATCCTCGCTCTCTATTCTGATCAGATGGACCTGCTACATGAGGTGTTATAAAAATATTTTGGGCTTTGTTTAACTTATGACTTTTACGTAAAGGTTCCGGGTCTGTAACATCTAAGCCAATTCCTCTAAATTTTTTATATAGATTATTCTTTATCAAGTCACTAGTATTCACTATTTTACCTCTAGATACATTAATAAAAATTGAGTCTTGTTTCATTTTAGAAAAGAAACTGTAATCAAGTAATCCAAAAGTACGCTTAGTTAAGGGAGCAGTACAAACTATAATATCATATTTATTTGCATATTTATTTATATTACCTTCATAATAAGCCTTGTTTATGAAAGACGTCATGACCGGCATATCGTTTGTAATACCGTCAATGATTGCGCCGAAAGAACTAAGTCTTTCTGCCAAACACATACCTATTCCTCCTAATCCTATAATTAGTATTTTCTTATTTCTTAATTCCAAAGGTCTTTGTAGTTTAGGTAAAGATTTTGCTATAAAATATAGGTTTCTTGTAAAACTTAGTATTAGACCTACCGCATGGTCAGCTACTTCTGGACCCTGAATAATCTTTCCATTGGTTAAAACTGTAGAAGAAGCTTTAAACTCGTCAGTTAGAAAACTCTCTATTCCTGCTCCTCCAGCATGTACCCATTCTAAATTTTTAAATCTATGGTATTCTTTTTTAGAAAAAATAAATCTAGGACATCCAACCATAGCTGAACAGCTTTTTACATTTTTAACAATTTCAGATTTATTATCTTTACAGAAAATTATATTCTCTTTACTGAATAATTTAATGATTTCAATTTTCCAGCTTTTTTTAAAAGCTTCAGATGTAATTATCAAAATTTTTTTTTTAAACATATAAATTATAGGTCTAATACATCAAATCAACTGTCAAGTAATAAATTATTAAATTTAATATTAACAGTGCCAATTATTATATGTAGTATTTAGTTTTAAACATAAAAAAATTGATATGTAATGCGTCAAGAAGTTAGACTTAAAAAAGAATTTGGTTGGAATAAAGAAAAAATTTCTAACTATACTTTGATTTATAAAGGCTATTTCAATAATAGTAACATAAAAGATATTTTAAATTTCTTTATTAAATATAGTAATCATACGATAAAAATTAAAAACTATTTAAGTCAACTAGATGGCCTCTTTACACTAGTTTATCTATATCAAAACAAAATCTTTGTGGCTAGCGATAGAATTAACTCTATACCGATACTAATCTATAGAAAAAAAAATATAAGTACATTAGAGATTACTGACCATTTCGCAGGCCTCAAATTATCTAATATTGCCATGCTAACTCCAGATAATTTTCAGTCAAAGCATTTTGCTATGTCAGGCTACACTTTTCAAGAGGGTACTTTTTATAAAGAAATAATTCGGTCAAGTCCAGGAAGTTTTTTTCACATAGAAAATAACACAATAAAAAGAATTAAATATTTTAAATGGATGCCATATAGAGAAAAAAAGTATGTGAGTTACTCCCATTTGAAAGATGAGTTGAAAGACATAAATAATAAAATTATAGAAAAATTAATTGAGAACAGTAATGACAAATGTCTAGTTATTCCACTATCTAGTGGTTTAGATTCTAGATTTGTACTTTCAGGTCTTTTGAATAAAGGCTATAAAAATCTAATTACTTTTAGCTACGGAAGAAAAAAAAATAGAGAAATGCAGATAGCAAGGAAAATTGCAAAAAAAGCTAATGTACGGTGGCATCCAGTCATATACAGCAATAAGAGTAATAATGAAATTTTTAACACAGAGAAATATAAAGCATTTGTAGAATATTCGGATAACCTAGGAGCAGTCCATTTTGTACAAGATTATTCGGCATTAAAATATTTAGAAGATAATAGAATTATTCCAAGCGATTCAATAATAGTAAATGGTCAGACAGGAGATTTTATTAGTGGAAACCATATAGTGGAAATTATAAATAACAAAAACTTTTACAATGTAGCGGAAAAGTTTTTAGATAAACATTATAAAATTTGGAATATATTAAAAAATGAAAATGGTCCTTTTATAAAAAAATCTCTTAAGATAAGATTTAACAAACTTANGTTAAATAGCAGTTATAATAATATTTTAGAGTTCTTTGAAAGTGTCGAGTTTGAAGACAGACAAAGCAAATATGTAATGAATGGCCAAAGAACTTATGATTTTTTAGGGTATGAATGGAGACTGCCATTGTGGGATAAACTTTACTTAGAATTTTGGGAAAAGGTAGAAGTAAAATATAAACTAAAACAAAAACTTTACAAGGAAACACTTATTGAACAGAATTGGTTTGATCTCTGGAAAGATTTTGAAATTAATCCCCAACCTGATAAATTGTATTCTTACAAATTAAAGCTACTTAGATTTTGTCTTAAACTATTTTTTTTTCNATTTGGCAAGAAATCATGGCATGCTTTTGAAAGAAAATATTTAGACTATTTTATTTCTGAATTGTGTTCTTATGCTCAGTTTAGTTATTTAGATATAATAAAAGATAAAAGATCTTTCTCAGGTCCTACAAGCTGGTATATTGAAAAATATCTAAGGAATAAAAATATAAATTGGAAAGGTGAATTTGAAACAAAAAAATGAATCTAAATATTGTATCTAATATTTAATTTTATTAGATGTTTTGTGTCATAAGTGTTATTATGAATTTCCTAATTAAATTATTATAAAACCATGATAGTTGTATTTTTATTTTAAATTATTAAGTTCAATATTACAGAAATGAAAAAGAAGCACAATTTTGAAATTTTTATAACAGGTAAGTCAATAGATCTTGTAATTATTGATAAAAAATTCCTTAAAAAAAATTCTTGGCATACTTGGTTAAATGACCAAAAACTTACTAAATATACTAAACAAGGATATTTTCCCCTTACAAAGAAAGAGCATGAAAAATACGTAGAGGAAAATATTTTTACCAAGAAAAGAATTCAACTTGGAATAATAAAGAAATCTAATGATATATTAATAGGAATGATAAGTTTATATAATATAAATCAATTTGATCAGTGTGCAGCCGTATCAGCATTAATGAACATGAGCAGCAAAGAAATAGGTTCTATAGAGTATTTTTTAGAAGCTCAAAACTTAATCATAGAACATGCGTTTAGGAAATTAAATCTAAGAAGAATAGAAGCTGCTGCAAATGACAGCAAGCTTTGCCATATGAATGAAAAGCTATTCGGTTTCAAATGTGAAGGTGTTCTAAAAGAAAAAGATTTCATAAATGGTATTTTTACTGACAGATATATTCTAGCAATACTTAAAAAAGATTGGGACAGAAGGAAACNTAAAATATAAACTTAATGCGAGTATAAATGAATTAATAATATTAAATTTTTTACATATTTTAATTTAATTGTAAGGATCATAAAAAATGTTTAGGAAGTTTTTACTTCATTTTAAAGGTAACTTATTTTGCAAGATTTTTAATTTTAAAAGTATTTTACTAAGAAAAAAAATACGCTTCTCTTTTAATTACACTACTAAAATCTATACTGCTAGTGAAAAAAGTAAAAAAATTCTTTTTTCTCATAGAAAACAAGCATTGTATTCCTACAATAAAGGAATAGAAGAAAGGATTAAAAAATTAAAAAAAAAATATATGCTAGAAAAACTAGTCTTCAATAAAGGGGATATTGTAGTTGATGTTGGGGCTAATGTTGGCGACTTTTATCAATGTTTCAATGAAGTTGATTTTAAAATAAAATATATAGCATTTGAACCTTCAAACCCTGAGTTTTATTGTCTTAAAAAAAATACTAAAGGAATAAAGTATAAAAATGCCTTATGGAGCAAAAAAAGCAAAATAAACTTTTATAGTGCCTCTGAAACTGCTGACTCATCTCTTATTAAACCAAAAGGTTATGACAATATTTACACTATTNTTGCCTATCCTTTGAGCAATTTTTTGAAGGGAAAAAAAATTAAACTTTTAAAACTTGAAGGAGAGGGAGCAGAACCCGAAATTATTAATGGAGCAAAAAGAATTCTGAANAATATTGAATACGTAACAGCAGATCTTGGCTATGAAAGAGGCGAAAAAGAAACATCAACGCTTGAACAGGTTTCGAACTTTTTGATTAAAAATAATTTTGATATGATTAAATTTAATCTAGATGATATGACTGCATTATTTGAAAATAATTATAAAAAGTAATAAGTTAGAGTTTTAAATTAGGAATTAAAAATGAAGTTTAATAAAATAATTCTTTGGGGAGCAAGTTCTCAATCCTTAATAGCAGAAAAAATGATAAATGAAGGAATGTGTTTTATTGATAAAGTTGTTCTTCAAAAGCCTAAAATTTCTTACTTAGTTGATCCATTTATAGATGAACCTAAGAGCAAAAAAGTTCCTTTGATAAAAGATAAGAAAAAGTTTGAAAGCATTATCTACAGTATTCCATACTTTCTGGTGTGTATTGGTGGCCATCATGGAATGGCAAGAACTACTATATCTAAAAAACTTATAAAATTAGGTTTAAAACCAATTAGCATAGTTTCCTCACATTCATTNATTGATAACACAGTAAAAGTTGGTAGAGGAGTTCAAGTCATGCCTAACTGTGTAGTAAATTGTTATTCTAAAATAGGGGACTTTTCTATATTAAATTCTTCTTCAACAATAGACCATGAATGTGAATTAGGAAAAGGAACTCATATCATGGGTGGCGCTTCTATCNCAGGTAGAGTAAAAATAGGAAAATATGTAACTATCGGAACAAATGCTACTATTTTACCGGATTTAAAGATAGCTGATGGCGCTTATATCGGTGCTGGAGCTGTTATTACTAAAAATGTTAAAAAGAATGAAGTTGTTGCTGGTAATCCAGGTAAATTTATTAGAATGAATCAACATGATTGTGACTTGAGTTTTTTTTAGAAAACTTCTTTACTACAATGTACCATNCAAAATATATTGCAAAGTTTGTACTATTTGTTCTTCAGTTCTACATACAGCACATGCAGAGGAGTCTATCTCTTTTAAAGCATGGTCTAATTCTTTGTCATGAAAAGTTATAATTGATTTTCCATNACTTACAGCCATACCTGCGTCAAATGCTGCATTCCATTGTTTATACTTAGCCCCAAACCTAATTATAACTATATCAGATTTTTCTATAAGTGTCTTAATACGCATTGAATTCATAGAAGCACCTTTATAATCGTGCCAAAATCTATTNTCTTCAGATCCTAGAATTTTTACTCCACAATCATCACTAGAACTGTGATTAGTAACTGGCTCAAAAAAAGATACTGATANATTCTTATTAATTGATAGTTTTTTTATATTTTCTCTCCATTCAGAATGAATCTCTCCAGAAAGATATATGTTTAGATTTAATTGTTTCATTTTAATANTATCATTAAGTAAAATCATTAAATATATTAAAAGTAACAACTAGACAATAAAAAATTAATCATAATAACTATTTCAAATAATAATTCATAAAATCAATAATCTATTAAAAAAATCTCACATTTTATTTTTTTATAAGTCATTTATTATTAAAGAAACGTAAAAATATTATTGATAATGATTATCAGTTGCATTTAAAAATTTTTATGTTAAATATATTTTATGCAATTAGATTACTTTAAATTGCCTTATGGTGGGCAGCTCCTTTTGTGGACATCCAGAATTTTGATATACGGAAGTTGCAGAACTAAGCCAAATAAGTATGATTTAATTAATATGGCATATGAGAAGGTTGGAATTAATAAAGGTAATTTACTATTAAAACCTTTTTTAAATCTGTTGAAAAACAAAAAATCTTTTAAAATTCAGCATTTGAATAAAAGAATTTTGATAGATTCTGAAATAGATTTGATTAACTGTATTGAATTTTATAAAAAATCTAATTTTATAAAAAATCCGTATATAGAGTTATGGGATTTGCGTTCAGATATAGCTACCTTTTCATCGTGTGCAAGAAATCTAGCCCTTGCTTATAAAAAAGCTGATTTAGTTACAAATTTAGAAATTTGTACTAGTAATTCTCATAAATTTAGTAGTATTATAAATAGAAGATTTGATAATAATATAATAACTAAAACATTACATTAAGGAGAATAAAGTTATGTTAGGAGTCGGGGAAGAAATAAGAGATTTTAATGTTATTGGTGTAAAACCAAAATTTCATAACCATGAAGAAAATGGAGAGAGTGCATTTGAGACTATTACAAAAAAATCCTTTCCAGAAAAATGGAAAGTTATTTATTTTTATCCAAAAGACTTTACTTTTGTATGTCCCACAGAGATTGCTGAGTATGCTAAGTTAAATCAAGAGTTTTTAGATAGAGATTGTATAGTTATGGGGGGTAGTACAGATAATGAACATTGTAAATTAGCATGGCGTAGGGATCATAAAGATCTCAATAAGTTAGATCAGTGGTCTTTTGCTGATACAGAAGGAACATTAGTAGATGCTTTGGGTATAAGATCCGAAGAAGGTGTAGCTTTAAGAGCCACATTTATAGTTGATCCTCACAATATAATTCAACATGTTAGTGTAAATAACTTGAATGTTGGAAGAAATCCGGCAGAGACTCTGAGAATTTTAGATGCTCTGCAAACAGATGAACTTTGTCCCTGTAATAGGGCTGTAGGTGGAGATACCCTTTAATGAGGTATTTATAAATGTCTATTAGCGATATTGTTATATCATTTCCAGATTATGCAAAAGATATAAAATTAAATTATTCTAAAATACTGAATGAAGGAATATTAGAAAAAAAACAACTTTATAGCCTAATTCTAGTCTCTTCACTTAGCGTTAATCTAGAAAAGCTTAAGTCTGCTGCATTACTGGAGTGTAAAGAACATCTTAGCGAAGAAATATTAGAAGATATATATGCCGCTCATTCAATAATGTCTATGAATGCTGTATATTACAGATTTACGCACCTAGCTACAGAGTACGATTACTCGAGCCTTCCAGCTAACCTAAGAATGCAATACCTTACTAAGCATAAAACAAGTAAAACTGACTTTGAAATGCTATGCCTAGCTGTAGCAGTAATTCTAGGCTGTGGAAAATGCATAAATGCGCATGAAGTTGTACTTCGAGAAAATGGTATTTCTAATCAAAAAATTCAGACAGTGGCAAGAATTGGTTCTATTATAAATGCTATAGGAAATACCTTGAGGGTTTTACAATGAGCTATCATCCAATAATGGGTATTACTATATTTTTTTTATTTTTGATAATAGCCTTCTTTATTGGGAAATCGTCTTCTAGAAAAATTATCCGTAAACCTTTTTTAGTAGTAGATAATAAAAAGAATAGTGATGTTAAGTCTGACTCAATATCACCTGATGCAAATTGGATAGATTAAATCTTTTTTAGAGCATTGAATTTCTTGCAACCTTTCTATATCTTTCTAAAAAAGTATTTTTTAATAATTTGTTTAAAATGTTCCAAAATATATGACTTGTCTACGAGATAGCATATAATGTTATATAATTTGTTTCTCTTAAAATTCGTCATAAAATAATCATTAGGTGAAACCATATAATTCGCGTTAATACCTATTACTCTGGTTTGTAATTTAGTTAGATTTGATAAGTCTGTACTCCATATAGGATGAGGACTAACAACAACATTGCCTAAGACCTTAACGCTGTAATAATCAACTAAAATAACAGACCTATCTTTTTTTGAGGGAAAATCAGGCCCATGAAAACCCCTATCATCAAATAATACTATATCACCCTTTTTTCCATTGCAAACTACAACATTATTCTCTATTGAATTTCTGAGTTTAACTGGATAATTAGAAAGAGATTGTCCATAGGGCGCTCCTATCTTGTGAGATCCTACTGAATAAGAAAAAGCTCCTTCATTTGTATCGTGAATGTAAATAACACCTCCTAATCCTATTGGGCTTTTCATTACTTTTTTTGTCACTACACTCTTTGATTTTATTGTTTTTGACCACCCTTCAGTAAAATCAGCATGAAGTGGAAAATAATTATAATTTACGCCCTTATCTATTTTAGCAATAGTTTCGGCAAGTATGCATTTACTTCCCAAATATTCTTCTGTTAATTTTATAATTTTTTCATTCAACATCATGTCTATAGCAGGTTTTCCTAATTTAAAAGCACTCATCATTACTTTAGGATAACCTGTACGCGAGTAACCAATAGTACCTGAAATAGAGGGTTTTAAGAAACATTCTTTCCAATTAATTAATAAATTATATAACAAATTTTTATTAAATAGGTTTGAAATTAAAACAACACCATCTTCTCTTAAAGCATTTAAAGCTTTTTTATAAAATATTGGGTTCTTAGCATTTAGTTTTGATAATTCCATTAATTACACTCTTATAATTGAAATTATAAACATTTGAGAAACTTTATCAATTAAGTAATCCCTTTTAAAATTTTAAGTGTATATATAATATGTGGATGTTTTTTGTAGATGGTAAGCATTATAAATTTTTATATGGTGCTTGTCAGGTATAATGAGTTAAGAGAGTTTTATAAAATGTAATATTTTTTATAATATTGTTGTTTATATGATCTTTTCTTGTAATATTTTAAAATAATCTTGAACACAAGACTATATTATTGAAATATTTTAGAAAAAATATTATAAAAAACTTATTAGTCTTAAATACAAATAAATAGTATAGGAGAATACAATTGACAGAATTAACAAAAGGACTTGTAGAAGTAAGTAAAGGTTTCTTAAAAGGCTCAAAAGGTTCATTACTTAGGACTGTAGTTTATACCGTAGGACACTTTATAATTGCTATTGCATGTTTGATGTTAATAGCAGATGTTTCTTTTTTAATAGCTCTAACTGATGCTATAGTTGAACCACTAGCAAACTCTGTTTGGTATTTCATTTTAGACAGATGGTGGGCTAGCAGAAATAAGTAAATAAATTTTCTTAATATTTTAGTATTTGTTTTTCTTAAATTTGCTAAGCTGAAGTAATTCTAACTTTTGTATTAATGTAATAAAATATGAAAAAAGTTATTGCTATCATAATAGTGTTTTTTTCTTGTTCTCAACAAAATCAAGCAAAAGAATACATATTTGAGGTTTACGGTGAAAGTAAATTAGATACAATAAAAATATCTAAAAACTATAAATTCTCTACTTACACTTCAAAAGGAATGTGGGATGACAGTGAAGGTGATTATGGAAACGAGATCTGTGTTGGGTACGTTAAACAGTTAGATGACAATGTAGAATTAGAAATTTATTGTGAAACATCCAATCAGCATGACGAGACCTTCTGGAACTCAAGAATAAGAAAATCTAATAAGGGTGCAGGTGTAGGTCAAATGAACATATTAAATGCAACTGGAAAATATAAAGATTTTATTGGATTAGTTTGTCCCTATGGGGTTAACTACAAAAAACAATACGCATGGCTAAGAGCAGAATGTAAGGTTGAGTAATAATCTTTTATTCTTAAATTTTATATTAATCTTACTTTCTACTAGCAATTAGTTGGGTTATAATTTAAATAAAAAAGATATTTTTTATGTGGATATTATTAGCAGTTGTTTTCAAAATAACTAGTCACGATTTACTAATGCCAGTTTACGATAAAGCATTAGTTCATAAAACAAAAGAACAATGTGAATTAAGCATGCAAGAGATTTATACTGAGTATAAAGGTTTGCAGGTCAATTATCCTATAGAAATAAGATACGAAAAAAATGATAATAAACAAAAATTTTTGATATATTCATATAAACCTGATTATACTAAACCTAGTATTACTACCTACTATCATTGTTTAAAAATATATTCCAAAAAAATTAATTAATATAAATTTATATACTATTGCTTTTAAATATTAATTATTAATTGTAATATTAAAAAAAAAAGATTTTTATAAAATTTAGCACTATATTAAAAATAATATGAAAGGAGTTTTTATGAAATTTTTTATTATAAGTATATTGTCTTTTATATTCACATCTGTTGCTTTTTGCGAAGAAATCGTAATTGATATGCTTAACAAAAGAGATGATGGTGAAAGAATGGTGTATAGTCAAGATGTTGCAAAGGTAGCAGTAGGTGATGTTATAAAATGGGTTCCTAAAGATGGAGGGCATAACGTTGAGTTCGTAGCAGGTCCAGATGGATTTGAAATACCACCTAAATCTTATTTAAATAAAGAAGTTACAATGCAATTTGATATACCTGGAGTCTATCTATATATATGTTCTCCACACAGTATAATGGGTATGATAGGAATAGTTATAGTGGGCGACGACATATCTAATAAGGATGCTATTGCTAGTTATGATGTTGGTGGAAAAGGAAGTAGAAAACTAAAAAAGTTGTTAGATGACATATAAATGCTTAGGTATTATATTGAAATTATTATCTATGTTAGATTAACTTTCAACTAGTATTGTAGATCAAACTAGTAAGTACTATATGATTTAATTTAAATATTGTTATTTAATATTTTTTAAGTTTAAAACTTTCACAAATACCTACTGTACTACTCCTGTACTACAAAATTAAAAAGTATCTTATGTATTTGCTGT
>PBGQ01000025.1 GCA_002720125.1 Rickettsiales bacterium
TTTATTTTTATCAGAAATGAGTAGTATTAAAAAAGAAAATACACATATTGTAGACAACCCTCTACTATAAGAACCAATATAACTACCTTCAGTATAACTTTTTTTAAATTCAGCATAATTTCTATATTCTGTAATTTCACCATTTACAAATTGATCAAAGCATATTGAAAGCCAAGGTTTAATCCCTATAGATAAAGTAAAATCTAATACAAGCATAGATGAGGTCAATACAGCAGATGTAATAAAAACTTTGATGAAAAATTCTTTTCTCTTCAATAGAGAAATTTTTATAAAAAGTACTCTAAAAATTAAAAATAAAATTAAAATTTCATAAGTATGTATTAATGCGAATTCTTTTCCAGAAGTCCAAAATGCACTTGAGATAGAAAATAAAATAAACACGAAACCTAATATTTCTTCTTTTGATAAATTTTTAAAAAATACTCTTTTATCATTTGTAAAAATAAACATTAATATTCCGCAAAATAAGCAAGGAATCCAAGAAGAAATAGGTGATAGTATTGAAATAGGAAAAACCAAAAACGATAAAATTATAAAAGAATATTTATCACATTTATTGGAATAAGACATTTTTGGCATAAAATAAATTAGTATTCTATATAATATTATTAAATTTACAACTTGTATAATCTTCTTGTTCCTTAACTAAGGAGACTAAAGCATGATATACAAATACTAATAATTATTTTATGATCTAATTTTAAAGTTTATAGTTGATTAAAAAATGCTAAATAAAAGTCTTAAAATAAATAAAGCAAAAGAGGAACATATATGGGTATATGGAAGGCATAGTGTTTTAAGTACAATAGACAACCCTAAAAGAAGAGTATTGGAGATATTATACTCAAAAAGAGTTGATTATTTTATGACAAAAATTAAATCAAAAATTGAAAAATCAAAAAAAAATATTATTACCAGAGAAGTTAACATCTCTGTGATAGAAAAAATTCTAGATAAAAAAATTAAACACCAAGGTATAATTGCTAAATGTAAAAAATTAGATTTTGATAATTTTAAAAAGGCATTAAAATTATATGAATCAAAAGATAGCGCAATAGGACTTATTTTAAATGGTGTAACTGATGTTAATAACGTAGGTGCAATATACAGATCCTCCCTGGCGTTTAACGTAAATTTTATAATAACTGAGACAAGAAATACACCAGCAGAAAATAGTGCACTTATAAATTCATCATGTGGATCATTTGATAAAATTTGTACATACAAAACACACAATATAAATAATACTATAAAAAGATTTAAGGAAGGTGATTGGTGGATTGTAGGTTTAGATCAAAATGGGAGTTTAGAGTTGAGTAATTTTGTTTTAAACCATTTGCCTAGAAAGAAATTACTTTTCATATTGGGATCTGAAGGAAAAGGAATTAGTAGATTGGTAAAAAGAAATTGTGATTATTTAGTAAAAATCAATATAAATGAAAAATCCTTTAGTATTAATGTATCTAATGCGGCAGCAATATTATTATATAGTTTATCTAAAAAAAACGAAATGACTAAAAAATAGGATGCAAAAGGGCATTAACAAAAAACTTATCATTGGAACTGCTAATTTTGGAAGTAATTACGGTAGGTTTAATACAAAAGATTTTATATTAGAAGATGAAGCAAAAGAAATATTAGAATTAGGTAGTCGTTATGAGTGTAACATTTTAGATACTGCTAATGACTATCAAAATAGTGAAAAAATAATAGGTAATTCAGGAGTGAAAAATTTACAAATAATAACAAAATTAGGTTTTTCAAATCCTGATCTTACTATAGAAGAGGACCTTCTAGAAAAAATCCTAAAACAGAGTCTAGATAGATTAAAAGCATCAAAACTTTACTGTCTACTTTTTAGAAAGCCAATCATCTTGACTAAAGAAAAATTTTATCCGCTTTGGAAAGAGGCAGAAAATTTAAAGAAAAAAAAAATTATTAATAAAATAGGGATAACTATTTATGATCCTGATGAGTTAGATATTATTTTAGAAAAGATTTTACCTGATGTTGTTCAACTCCCATTTAATATTTTCGACAACAGATTCACTAGAAGCGGATGGCTAGATAAATTACATTCAAGTAATGTTGAAATACATGCCAGATCAGTTTTTTTGCAAGGCTTGTTATTACAAAATACTAATAATTTGAAAGGATATCTAAACAAATATAATTACATATGGAGGAAATACAAAAAATGGATAAGAGATGAAAATTTAAATCCACTAGATATTTGTATGAGTTATGTAAATTCTCAAAAGAAAATTTCTAAAATAGTAATAGGTATAAATAGTCCTAAACAATTAGAAGAGATATTGAACTTTAAACAAACTAGCATGGAATTACCGGAATGGATGATGAAAATTAAAAATGATATGATTAAACCCAATAAATGGAATTCTTAACTTAAAAAATAAAAAATATTCTTTATAAGCAGTTTTTGATTTATGATACTAATAAAGTAAAAAATTTAAATGAGTATTAAAAAAAATATTCTTTGTATAGTCGCGCATCCGGATGACGAAGCATTAGGTCCCGGAGGTGCGTTGATCAAGCATTCCTTAAATGGAGATAGTGTAAATATTATTATACTGTCTGAAGGAGAAGTTTCTAAATCTAAAAAAAATAAAAAGAATCCTAACAGAAGAAAGAACGCAGAGACCTGGAGTAAGTTAGCGGGCATAAATTCCTTAGATTTATTTGATTTTCCTGACCAACAGCTAGATAAAATTCCACAGTTGGATTTAGTTAGAAAAATAGAAAAGTCAGTAGAGAACATCAAGCCCAGCATAGTCTATATACATTATCCTAATGATATTAATAAAGATCATCAGATAGCAGCGGCTGCTGCACTGGCTGCAATAAGGCCTATCAGCTATCATGGAATTAGACCAGAAATAAGATCTTTTGAAACACCATCAAGTACTGAACAAGGTCCGAATATAGAACCTTTTAATTTTAAACCCAATCTATATATATCTATTGAAGAGGTGTGGAAAAAAAAAGTTAATGCCCTAGAGGCCTATTCTAAAGAATTAAAGAAATTTCCTCATCCTAGGTCTGTAAAATATTTAGAAGCATTATCAATAAAAAGAGGCACGGAAGTAGGATTAAAAAAAGCTGAAGCTTTTTATCTCATAAGAAAAATATTGTAAGATCGTAAATATTTAAACTATATTTTTATTGGAAATTAATTGTATAATAAAGTAGGAAATCTCATATGAATAATTTGAAAAAAAAATCTATATTAGTTACTGGGGGAACGGGAACTTTTGGTTCTGAATTTGTGAAAATCCTTTTAAAAAAATTTAAACCAAAAAGACTAGTTGTTTTCAGTAGAGATGAACAAAAACAATATCTTATGTCTCAAATATATTCGCCAGATAAATACAATTGTCTGAGGTATTTCATAGGAGATGTGAGAGACAAAAACAGAGTAAATAGAGCATTCGCTAATATAGATATAGTTGTGCATGCTGCAGCTATGAAGCATGTTCCTGCTTCTGAGTATAATCCTACAGAATGTATAGCAACAAACATTCAGGGTGCACAAAATATTATTGATGCGGCAATTAGTAATAACGTAGAAAAAGTTATGGCACTATCTACAGATAAGGCATCTAATCCAATTAATTTATATGGTGCTTCTAAACTATGTTCTGATAAACTTTTTATAGCAGCTAATAATTTGTCAGGTAGACCAAATACTAGATTTTCTATTGTAAGATACGGAAATGTTCTCGGCTCAAGAGGAAGCGTAATCCCTTTATTTAAAGAACTTTTAGCAAAAGGAGAAAAAAGATTACCATTAACCGATGAAAATATGACAAGATTCTTTATTAAACTCTCTGATGGAGTGGAGTTTGTAATTAATGCCATTTTTGATATGAATGGTGGCGAAATTTTTATACCTAAAATAAAAAGTATAAAAATAAAAGATCTAATAGCAGCTATTGCAGGAAAAGATAAATATTATCTTACTGGTATTAGACCAGGCGAAAAGTTACACGAGGTTATGATTCCAGAAGAAGAGTCTAGGCTTTGCGTGGATATGAAAAGATACTATATTATAAGGCCTTCCTTTAAATGGTGGGACTCTAAAAACTTAGAAAAAAAACTATCTGAAGGGAAGCCTGTATCCAAAAATTTTAGTTATATAAGCTCTCAGTCAGAACTATTAATGAATACTAAAGAGATAAAAAAAATCATAGGTGATTTAGGTTGAAGGAAAAAACAAAAATCCACTTTCCTTACTCAAAACCTTATATAGATAAAAAAGATATCAAGGCAGTTTATGAGGTGTTAACAAATGGATACTTAACTCAAGGCCAGAGATTAACTGACTTCGAGAAGCTATTAAAAAAAACGTTTAAATCAAATTACGCTTTGGCATGTAATTCGGGAACGGCTGCCTTACATATGATCTACAGGGCTTTAAATGTAGGTCCTGAAAAATCTGTATTAACAACACCAATTACTTTTTTATCAACAGCCAATGCTGCTAAAATGTGTGGNGCCAAAGTATACTTCTCTGATGTAGATAAAAAAACAGGTTGTATGGATCCTAATTCTGCCGAACAAATTCTAAAAAAATATCCAAATATTTCAGTAATAGTTGTAGTACATTTGTGNGGTAGAGTAGAAAATNTNGAGGNAATTTCCAAATTAGCAAAAAAATATAATTGCAAACTAGTAGAGGATGCTTGTCACGCACCAGGTTCATCATTTAAAAATAAAAAAGGAGAAACTGTTTTTACAGGCTCATGTAAATATAGTGTGGCGTCTTCCTTTAGTTTTCATGCAATAAAGCATATAGCGGTAGGTGAGGGCGGCTGTATTACTACAAACAATAGTTCAATTTTTAAAAAGATTAAAAACTACAGAAGTCATGGAATGATTAGGGGAAATATAAATAAATGGGAATATAAAATGTATGACTTAGGGTGGAATTATAGATTAGACGAGATAAGCTGCGCTTTAGGAATAAGCCAAATATCAAAACTAACAAAAGGAATTGAAAAAAGAAGAGAGTTAGTAAAAACTTATAAGAGCTATCTAGAGGAATATGAATACATAAATCTACCAGATGAACCTGAATTNAGTAATTCTCACTCATGGCATTTATTTTCCATTCAAATTGACTTCATTAATCTTAATAAAAATAGACTTAAGGTAATGAAAAAACTCTCTAGCTTTGGTGTTGGAACTCAAATACATTATAAGCCTATTTTCCTCCAACCTTATTATTCCAATAACTTACAAAAAAAAAATGCACTAGAATACTACAATAAAACCTTAAGCCTTCCTTTATATCCTGAACTTAAGAAGAAAGAAGTTAAATTTATTTGCGAAACGTTAATAAAGGTTTTGGGTTTAAAATAAGTAATTTACAAAAATGCTTAATATTGCCATTAGAGTAGCTAATTATGATAAATCCGGGAAAGGACATCTAACTAGATGTTCAAATATAAGAAATTACTTAAAAACTAAGGTTATATGGTTTCTGGATAAACCTTCTAGTTTTTTAGAAAAAAAATTTCCAAAAGATTTATATTTTATAGAAAAGAATGATTTCAGTTTAACTGAAGTAGAAAAATATATTATATCTAAAGAAATAGGTTTGGTTTTAGTTGATAGCTATAAAATAGATACTCTAAGTCTAAAAATATTAAATAAAAAAATCTCGACAGCGGTTATTCTTGATAGTTTTAAAATTTTACCAGTTGAAATAACAATTTGTTCAACTCCGCTTATGATTGAAAATTCAAAAATAATTAATAAAAATAATCACCTAATAGGACTAAAATATGCTCCAATTACTTATATGAAGAGCAGACTTAATAAGAAAAAAGATAAAATTTTAATTTCAATGGGTAATATAGATAGCGTTGCTAATACAATTAGAGCTATTAAGGCTTTAAAAAGACTCTATAAAAAAAATTTTTTTTCTTATAAGACGATTATTGCAATTGGAAAAGAGTCAAAAATAATTANCTCNATNNANACAGAAATAAGAAACTATGAAAAATACTTCGAGTTAGTAATAGAGGAACAAAATATGTTGAAATTATATGAAAAAACATTTTTTGCTTTAGGTGCTCCAGGAGTAGCACATTTGGAAAGATTACACCTTGGAATACCGACCATCCTCCTACCGCAAAATACTTTCCATAAAAAACTAATAAAAGTATGGATTAGAAAAAAATGTGCAATAAAAGCCCAACTAAAAATTTCCTCAATAGAAAAGGAAATAATTAAAATGTACAATAACAGTGAAATAAGGAATACTATAAAAAGAAATGGTATAAGGGCAGTAGACGGTCTAGGACCTAGTAGAATAAGTAAAAAATTAATAAGATTTTTAAAAACTAAAAATTACTAAGATCTTTGAATGGTATAACTAATGTCTCTTTAAGTGATTGCTCTTTTAATATTTTTTTCCCTAGATATAACCTTAAAAGATTATCAAAAATTCTATATCCGGCTGCAACGCTTACGGATATACTTCCGCTCTGTCTAGGATTAATTTCTATAATTGAAGGATTATTGTTTTCATCAAACATTATATCACAATCATATAGCCAGGATAGCTTAAAGGCTTTTATAATTTTTTTTCCCAAAGCAATAAGATCAGAATTATAAAGTATTTTATGTCCCATATTTGGAAAGGTAGGGTGAATCCTTTTTCTTGGTATTATTGATATGGCTTTTCCATTCCAAGACAACATATCTAAATCAACTACTGGGTTCATTAACTTTTTCATGATTATGTATTTGTGAAAGTTTTTTTTATTTTCTACTTTTTTAAGAAATTGTTTTTCATTTTTAATATATTTTATCTTGCTTTTCATTTCTATTTCCGGATCTTTATCAAAAATATAAATATCTTTACTACCTCTACCTTCTTTAGGTTTTAGAACAAAGGAACCATATTCTTTTTTAAAATATTTTATTTTATAAGTAAGATCTTCAAAGTCTTTAATGTTTTCCCAATGAGAAACCGGAAGCTTTTTTTTTGAAAATTCTTTATATGTTTGAAATTTATTATTTAAAACTCTTAAGGTTTTATATTCTACACATGCAACAGTAGCTCCTAATTTACTGAATATTTCCTTATTTTTCGAAAGAGCTAATGCTTCTTCATCAGACGTTGGGATTATTAGGTTAATTTTTTCTTTTATAACTATTTTCTTACAATCAGCAAGATATTTAGAACTATTACCACGATGCGTTCTATAAAACTTATCGCAAAAGTATTTACCTATTGCACCATCATCCATATCAGTTCCTACCAAATATATTTCGAAATTCTTCATTTTCTTTAAATATTTTATTAAAAAAGGCATCAATTCTCCGCCTACGCAGGTAAGTAAAATTTTAATATTCATCTTCTATTTCACTTCTATTTATTTTTATGTCTTTAATATAAGATTCTTTGGATTTTTTCCCTATTAAATCTTTATAAAATAACGGAGAAATTCCATTAATATTATTCACAACCCTTTTTATTGAGATATTATTCTTCGAGAATACAGTACCTTTTAGAATATTTTTTTCTGCAACTAAGACTCTTAGAAACTTTTTTCTATTAATATCTCTTTTTTTGTTATTAGGTTTTTTATAATCAAGCATTTTTTCTGTAAGTCTAACTTTTTTTACAAGTTCATTCATTCCATTGTAGTCTAATGCTATTTTGTGATCGTATCCGTCTCTTTTCTTGTCATAGGTAAAATGTTTTTCAATTATATTTGCTCCCAAGCTGACGGCTAGACAAGCTGCATAGNTTNCTATTGTGTGGTCCGAGAAACCTACGTTTACTTTATATTTTTTTTTCAATTTTACAATAGATGATAGACTGCTTTCTTTTTTCTTTAGGGGGTATTCGCTAATACAGTGAAATATAGAAAAGTTTTTTTTATTCATTTGTTTTAATTTTTTTATTACTAAGTCTAATTCATTCGAGTTTGTTAACCCNGTTGATAGATATAATGGTTTTTTTTCTCTTGAAAGATATTCTATTAAGGGAATGTGAGTAAATAACCCAGAAGATATTTTCCAAGCTGAAGGGTTAAGTTTTTTTATCCATCTTGCGGTNTCGATATCTCCAACTGTGGTAAAGCAATCTAACTTACATTTCCTAGCTATATCAAATACTTTTCTTGTAGCGTCTTTTGAGAGCTTAGATTTTTGAAAAATTTGGTAACTAAATGTATCCTTAGCATAGTTTTTATTTGGATCAATAGTTTGAAGTTTTATTGCATTAACGTTAGCATTTTTAGCGGCATATACCATTTCAATACATTTGGCCAAACTTCCTTCGTGGTTTATACCTATCTCAGCTATTATATATGTATTGTATTTCAATTTATTAAATATTAAAATATTATGTTAATTTACATTTTACAATAAAGCAAAAGCTTATAATGAAAAATAAATTACTGCTATTGCTAATATGAAAAATATTTTAGATAAAACATACAGAAATTCTTTTAAATGGTAATCAAAAAAATAAATTTGATTAAAAATACAAATAATCTATCTTGACTTATTATCAAGAAAATAAAAATTATATATTCGATTAATGAAAAACAATTACAATAAAAAAAAAATAGTTTGTATAATACAAGCAAGAGTTGACTCTAAAAGATTTCCAGAAAAAATACTTTGCGATATAGAAGGAAAGATTTGCATAGAAAGAGTTATTGATAGAGTAAAAGCTTGTAAAGAAATTTCAGAAATCTGGTTGGCTACTACTAAACTTAAGTCAGACATAACTTTAGAAAAAATAGCAAAAAAAAAGAAAATAAATGTTTTTAAGGGTAGTGTACTTAATGTATTATCTAGGTTTTATAAAATATCAAAAAAAACTAATGCTGATATTATAGTAAGAGTTACGGGAGACTGCCCATTGGTAGATCCTAGTTTAATTACAAAAGGGATTGAGTATTTTAATAAAACAAAATTTGACTATGTGTCTAATACAATCGAAAGAACGTATCCAGACGGATTGGACCTAGAAATCTTTTCTAGCGCAGTTCTCGATGAAGCATATACTAAGGTAAAGCATCCTTTTCTGCTAGAGCATGTAACTCCTTATATTCATGGTAGCTCATTTAAAAATTTTCCGAAAGGAAATTACAAAATAGGNCAATTTAAAAATAAGATTAACTATAGTAAGTTAAGATGGACTTTGGACGAAAAAGAAGATTTACAATTATTGAGAAAGCTATATAAGAAAATAAATGATCTTACTCCTTGGTATCATGTCATTAAGATATTTAAAGAAAATCCCATGCTTTATTCGATTAATGGACACATAAAACATAACGAAGGGTCAATTTTAGATTATGGATTATTAAAGAACAGACAAAAAGTAGGTTCCAATCGATATATTAATTCTAAAAAACTTTTTAAAAAAGCGATTAAGATAATTCCCTCAGGAGCTCAAACTTTTTCAAAATCTTATTTGCAATGGCCTATTAATGTTAGTCCTACCTTTTTAAAAGAGGGAAAAGGTTGTATAGTAAAAGACGTAGATAACAACAAATATATTGATTATTTATTGGCGCTAATGCCAATTATACTAGGTTATGCTAATAAAGAAGTTGATAAGTCAGTATGTGAACAAATTAAAAAAGGCACAATTTTATCATTATCACATCCTTCAGAAGTCGAATTATCAGAGACCCTCATTAAGTTAATTCCTTATGCAGAAATGGTAAAATTTGCAAAAAATGGTTCAGATGCTCTATCTGCTGCTGTTAGATTATCAAGGGCTTTTACTGGAAGAGACTTNGTTGCAGTATCAGGATACCATGGATGGCATGATTGGTATGTTGGAACAACTACTAGAGACTATGGTATTCCCAATACAATTAAGAAGCTTACTAAGAAATTCAATTTTAATGATATTAATTCTTTACATGCAGTTTTAGGAAAAAGCCCAAATAAATTTGCAGCAATCGTAATAGAGCCAGATACATTAGAAGCTCCTGACTTAGATTTCTTAAATGAGGCAAGAAATATTTGTGATAAATATGGAATTATTTTGATATTTGATGAAATAATATGTGGATTTAGAACAGCATTGGGAGGTGCATCTAGAAAATTCAAAGTACTTCCCGACTTAGGTTGTTTTGGTAAAGCAATGGCTAATGGCTATCCTCTATCAGCATTAGTGGGAAGGAAAGGTATCATGAAAAAACTTAATGATGTCTTTATATCAGGCACATTCTCAGGAGAAATCTTATCAATTATTGCCTGTATTGAGACTATAAAAATACTTAAAAGAGAAAATGTTATAGGCAACCTCGAAAGATTAGGAGGACAGTTAAAGTCAAAACTCAATGATATTTTTCGTAATCATAAATTATTATCTCAAGTTGAGTTTGCAGGAAATGATTGGTGGCCTAGGTTAAAAATTAAAAATACAGAGATAGAGAAATCAGTTTTTACTACTCTTTTAAGACAAGAATTGCTTTCTAATGGTTTATTTATGGGAGCAAGTTTAAACCTTTGTATGGCACATCAGAATAATAAAATAATGACGAGAACACTAAAATCATTTAGTAAATCGATTGATAGTTTTAAAAATGCTGTTGAGTCCAAAAATCCTGAAAGATTTTTAAATGGAAAAAAAATAGAAGCTGTTTTCAAAATAAGGTAAGTTTTATTAATATAAGATGAAAAAAAATAGCAAAGAACAAGGATTTACTAAAAAAGTAATATTTACTTCTTGTGCGCTTTTTTTATCCTGCCTAGTAACATTAATACTAATTGAAGCCACTTTGTATTTTTTTCCTGTAAATGAGGGTCTTAGGGCCACTCCAGTAAATAATGATAACCCTATATTTAAATTTCAAGCAAATAGAAAAGCTCAATATTCAAAACATTGGAATTTTGATATCAGAAACAAAGTTTCAATAAATAATGACGGNTTTGTAAANGATATAGATTATAAANANGGTCAGNCCACACCCTTATTATCGCTNATTGGNGACTCTTACATAGAGGCACTTATGGTTCCATATGCAGAAACAATAAGTGGTGTCTTACACAGAAAAAGCAAAAATAAAAGGGTCTATTCTTTTGCAGCATCCGGTGCTGGACTGTCACAGCATTTAATTTGGGCTGAATATGCAAGAGAAAAATTCAATAGTGAATTCTTTATTTTTTTTATTATTGCCAATGACTTTTCAGAAGCTCTTGCTAAGCATGAGAAAAGTCCGGGCTTTCATAGATTCAAACGAATAAATGATAATGATTGGAGTATGGTTTTAGCCGAGTATAATCCTTCTCTGACTAGAAAAATATTAAGGAACTCAAAACTTGCCATGTATTTAATTACAAATGTTAAAGTTCATAATATCATGAATATAGACCTTAAACTAGGAAAGAACGATAAGAGAGAGAGTTTTGTATCAAATTTTAGTGCAAATTACAATGAGGAGTTTTGGAATGATGCCACATGGGCCACTAGGACCTATTTAGATAACGTAGAAAAATATACGAGTGCTAAAAGTAGAAANATATTATTTGTAATAGATGGTATAAGACCACAATTATATAATGGTAAATTTGAAAAGTCTGTCATTGAAAGTTTTTGGTATCAAATGAGAAAATATTTTATGCAAGAGGCTGCTAAAAGAAATTATGAAGTTTTAGATATGAATAAATTATTTTCAGAAGATTATAATGTTAACAAAAAGAAATTTGAATATAAGACAGACGCTCATTGGAATAGCTATGGACACTTTATTGTAGCTAAAAGTATCACTAAAACTAAAGTTTGGAATAAATTTCTTTATTCTAATCAAATAGAGACTAAATAATAAAATTTATAATATTGAGATAATATTCTAGAAATTCGAAAACAAATTAAAATATTAAAATATTAATTTTTTATTTATATTAAAAAATATAAATAGAATAAATTTTGTGATAACATTACCAATATAAAATATGAATTTTTATAAGTCTAAAGAAGGTTTTCGCAATATTAGGTTTTATTCAATTACAACCTTTTTATTTGTAATTATAAGTGCTTTTTTTCTTTTAATACCTGATGAAACTAGAATATATTCTAGTACCGACCCGCTTGATTATATAAACTCGGCAGAAAGTCTTATTTTTTGTAAGTCTTTTGCATACAAAGAGATTGATTGTCTGCCTAAAACATGGAATACCCCAGGATATCCGATTTTTATAGCAGCACATATGCTTCTTTTTAAAAATTATATTTTTTATTTAATTATATCACAAAACATTTTATTGATTATAACAGCATATTTTTCAAAAAAAATTTTCGATAAATACAAATCAGAATATTCAAAATGGGTTTTTGCACTAGTATTATTTAATCCCAATAGTTTTTCGACAGCACAATTAATCCAGACAGAAACTTTATTTACTTTTCTTTTAGTTAGTAGTTTATATACTTTGTATTATGCAATAAGTAGAAGAAGTTACTTCTTCCTTGGTATTCTTTTTGCTGCTTGTGCGTATGTAAGACCTGCTTTTTATTACTTTTGTATTCTTTCCCCAATAATATTTTATCTCTATTTAAGGTATTTATCAGACCTTGATATAAGGAAATGTCTAATGAATGCATCTTTAGGTGGAGCGATTTGCCTTGTTTTAGTAAGTCTCTGGACCTTGAGAAATAATAATAACTTCAGTGCTCCTGTTTTTGTATCCAATACTGGATTTATGGTATGGATCAACTTGGAAGAAATGTATAAACTTAACAATAAGAGTAATGATATAAATTCAAAATATAATGCAATTATGAACGAAATAGAAAACCTTGAAGGCTATAAATATGGAGGAAGACAGACTCCATTAAGTTCAAAAATTTTACTAGAAACAAGCAAAAAAGAATTTGATGTATCTCTTAGGGCTTTTTTAACGGCTGGATTTAAGTCTATAATTAATTTATTTTTTTCAGGAGGTGGAGCAAATTTCGAAAGACTTACTAAAGGCAAAGATGATAACTATATAGAAAAAAATAATGTATATTATAATTTTAATTTTTCAGATAACAAATGGAAAGAAATAAAAAATTTATTGACTCTATATTCTTTACCAATTATTTTTTCCATATTTATCAAGGCATTATCTCTTTTAGGTTTACTTATTTTAATTTTTAGTAAGAATTACAAATTACTTTGTATAACACTCCTTCCTATAATTTATTTATCACCACTATATGGATTCTTTGGGCAATCTAGGTTTAGAGTTCCAATGGAGCCTAATTTTACTATATTAAGCATGGCAGGAATATTAGGAATTTACTTTTTTTTAAAAGGTAGGCTTAAAGAAAATCGTGGTGCCGGATGACGGATTTGAACCGCCGACCCACTGATTACAAATCAGTTGCTCTACCAACTGAGCTAATCCGGCAAGTCGTTGAAACCATAAATTTTCAAAGAATTCTGCATTCTTTCTAAAAGTTTCATACAACAATAATACAAAATCTTAATAACAATTGGCTTTAACTTNAGCTATTTATACGATATATCTAGCAAATAATAAACCAAAAAATAATATATACAAACATAAAAGAGTATATAATTTTTAGTAGTTATGACATAAAGAAAACTGAATTACCATAAGGTATATCTTTTTAAAATCAAACACTATAATTAAATAAAACCGTGGGAGATACAAAAAAAACCAGCTTTTTGAGTATCTATACAATATACCTGAAAAATATTCAGCTAAAATCAGAAGTATCTTGCTCTATTGAAATACCCTTGGAACCAACTATCTGCAAAGCGTATCACTGCATATTATGTTACAAAAAAAGTTTTTGACTTTATTAAAAAAAATAACTTATGATAGGTTATGATTAAAAGAATGTTTAGTTTTTACTCATTATAAAAAAAATTAAAATCACATATTTTATTTTTGCATATGTCTTATACATTATTTTTTTTAATGAAGGGTAAACTTATTTCCACAGATGACACTTTTCCTATTGTTGCTGGTCTAAGGAATGCTGGTTTTAAAAATAAAATTAAATTTATCTATCCCTCAAGACATGATTTAGAAATTATAAAAAAAAATAAAGATTATTATAATACTTTATTAGAAGTGGTATCTGTGAAAAGCTTTTATTCGGTGGACGATTTTAAATTAAATAAGAGTTTTAGATGGCTTGCAATATTGCTATCGATATTACAAAGAAATTTAATATTATCTGAATTGCTATTTAGCAAAAAAATAATTTTTAAGATAGAAAAAATACCAAGAATAAATTGGCTAATTAAATTCAATAAAAAAGTATGGAGTGGTAAAGAGGTAGTTTTATACCTTAATACTATGACTTTTAAAGTTTTTTTAAAATGGCTAAAAAACGTAAGAAAAGACGGAAGAAGTCTAGATATTTATGAGAGACTTTTCAAGGGAGAAAACGATTTAATAATTTCTAGTTTTAATAAAAATCAATTAAAATTAATAGACAAGAGAATTGAAAAAAACGCTGATATTTTGACTGTTGGCAATACTAGACTATGGAGTTCATGGAAATGTATAATAAACAGGCTTTCAAGAGAAGAAATAAAAAAACTTCCTAAAAAATTTGTTTTTTTTCCCTTAGCAATCATAAAAAGAAAATTATTTGGTGAGTATTTAGACCTAACAGACTCCGTAAAACTCATAATTGAAACTATAAATAAAATCGATCCTACTCTACACTTAGTTTTTAGGCCTCATCCTACTACAAATATTTTGGAATTAAAAAAAATAATAAAATCTACAAAACTTAAAAGATATACTGTTAGTATGTTACATACAACGATTCTAATAGATAGATGTATATTTGTTGTTAAATATGGATTAAGTAGTCTAGACTCAATTATTATTCACCAAAATAAACATTTAATAAGATATCAAAATAAAAAATTGGCCCAGATGTTCAATGAACAGATTCACGCTGAAGCAGAATTAAAAAAAAAATATTTCTTTTATGATGTTTATAACGAAAAAGACTTATTCCTAATGGCAAAAAATACTTACGAAAAAATAATAAAATGCGTAGATAAAAAAAATAATTCTAATATCGCTAATGAAAAAGCTAATGTATCAAAAGTATTAAAATTTATAAATCAATCCTAAAAAAATTCTTAATTCTATGNAATGTTTTTTTTGAACCTAAAGCTTTTAATTTAGCAGTTTTTTCTTAGTATATTATAATGAATTTCTGTTTATTAAAATAAATCCTATTTTTAAAAAAAACTCTTTTAGATTGATTTGTTATATTCATTTTTCTGAACTATAGTTTTTATTAAAATCTCAAAAGTTATATTAATGTGAATGTCTTTTTAAAAAAATAAAAAATTATACAAATTGAGTTTCAAGGAAATTTAAATAAAAACTAATATTTTTTAATACTATATTCATGATATAACAACATGGTCTAATCTATCATTTTATTAGAATTCTGATTTAATATATTTATAGCTGATAAACAAAGACTAGAAATAAGCTGTGTTTAGCCGATATTCAAATTTTTATAACTCAAGCTAACTAATATTATTCTAGATAGTAATATTTTGCTTTTTAATAACAAATGATATCAAAGTATAGTTAGTTTATGAANANATTAATTCTAATGTGAGAAANAAATTTGAATTCTTACGAATTTTCTTGAAGAACTCATAAAAGTAATATATTCCATTATAAGNTTATTTNTATATAGATAATAATTTAAGAATATAATTTATGACTTTAAAATTCCTTAATTCTAAAAAACTATCAGAACTAGATAAAAAATCCCTAAGGCATTTTAGATATGTCTTTGACAATAGTGGGTTTAATAGTAATACATTGCTGAAAATCTTTGGAAAGGAAGTTACCAGACACATTAATATAAGTTCTAGAGAATTACATTACTTACGATCACAGCTATTATATAACAAAACTAATTTACTTTATCTTGCAGATCTCTTTTTACTTTCAAAAAAAGTAAAAAAAAATAATGTTATAAAAATCTTTGGAAAAGAACTTTATAGAATTCTTAAAAAAATTGGTTTTATTTCTGAAACTTTAACAAAAGTAAATGGAAACGTTTTTCTAACACCTATAGAAAATAAACTATTTCTAAATGATGGTAATAAATTTAATGATAAAAAATTTCATGTAATACAAATAGTTATGGAACAACCATATCTAATAAAAGCCGTAAAAACCTTTTCTGGTGCTATCCTAGAAAAAAAAAATGGAAGTATTTTAGATTTATGTACTGGTAGTGGTGTAATAGGCCAGTCAATTCTACCTAAAAACTGGAGTTTATTAGGAGTTGATATCAATACTAGAGCTTTAGATTATTCAGAGTTTAATCTAAAAATGAATAATCTAAAGGGTAAGTATAAAATTATGGATGTTCTTAAAGGAAGCCTAAAGAAAAAATATGATATAATAGTAGCTAATCCTCCTTATAACGCATACGTACCTATAAAAAAATCTAGAACTGATATTACACTTCATTCAGGTATACACGGAGATAATGTTCCAAATGCCTGTGCAAATATAGTCAAAAAAAATCTTAATAAAAATGGTATGTTCTTTATGTGCGGCATCTTACTATTAAAGAATAAAAATCCAGCCAGTGAAAGCCTATTGGCATTATCAAAAAAGGGTACTCTTATAATATTACATAAGGGAATAAGCTCTATAAGTACTTGGGAAGGCATGCGATTGCTTTATAATTGTACGCCTGATTTTAATAAAATTCCGAAAGGACAATTTGATAAAATATCTGAAACTAACAANAGCTTTAACGAGGTAACTTGGGCCATAGTTATTTACAAGAATAATGGAAAAGCCGGTATAAGTCACGTATACAATCAGGCTACAGATTCTATTTTAATAAGCCAGGGCGCAAAAAAGAAGTGTATTTCACTACTAAAAAATAACCTCAATAATTAGTCTTTAATAATATTTTCAAAATAATTTTTTTTTAGTTTTTTATCTTGCCTTTCTTTGATTAACATAAAATTACCTATAACTAATAAGTCCATATTTGTTTCCATAAAACAAAAAAAAGCGTCATTTATATCATTTACTATTGGTTCTCCTCTAACATTAAAGCTCGTATTTACCAACAAGGGACATTTTGTTTTTTTATAAAATTCATTAATTAAATTATGCATTAAGGGATTATCTTTTTTTGATACTGTTTGTATCCTGGCAGTGTTATCTACATGTGTGACAGCTGGAATTATAGATTTATTTATTTGTAGTTTTTTCAGTCCTTTTTTTGAAGCATCTAATTTATTTATTTTTCTTAATTTTTCTTTTTTTACATTTGCTACTAGAGACATATGCTTGCTTTTTAAATTTAGATCAAACCATTCTGAAGTTTTTTCCTCTAAAATAATAGGAGCAAAGGGTCTAAAACTTTCCCTGAACTTTATTTTAAGATTTATTTTTTTCTGCATTTGATTGGACCTAGGGTCAGCAATAATTGACCTGTTTCCCAAGGCTCTGGGGCCATATTCCATTCTACCTTGAAACCATCCTACCACCTTTTGTTTTAGTAGAGCTTGCACTACGGACTGAATAAGTTTATTTTTACTTAATTGAATAAAACTTGCTCCTATTTTAATTAGACGATTTTCTATTTCTCTGTTGCTAAAAGAATGTCCTAAATAACAACATTTCATGCTATCATTTTTTTTTTACTCTTCTTTTTTCATGTTTCAGAATATGATAGTAAGTAAACAAAGCACTTCCTAATGCACCTCCTGCATCTCCAGCTGCAGGCTGAACCCAAATATTTTTAAAAATTCTTTCTTTAACAATTTTTCCGTTTGCAACGCAATTTAGAGCAACTCCTCCAGCAAGACAAAGTTTGCTAATGCTGTAGTTTTTAAAAGCTTCTTTAGTAATTTTCAGTACAATGTCTTCTGTGACACTTTGGATCGAAGAAGCAAGATTCATATTTTTATTTAAAATTTTATTGCTTTCGTGTCTTTTTTTTATATCAAACAAAGTACAAAACTTTTCATTTATCATTTTAAATCCAGTACAATAATCAAAATACTCCATATTTAACATAAAGGATCCATCTTCTTTTACATCAATTAAGTTATCTAATATTCTTTTTTTATAAATTGGCTCACCATAGGGAGCTAATCCCATAAGTTTATATTCTCCAGAATTTACTTTAAAGCCGCAATGGTATGTAAATGCTGAATATAGTAAACCTAATGAATGGGGAAAATGAATTTCTTTATCGATGAATAAAGTATTTTCATCACCTATTCCTAAAGATGAAGTTGCATATTCACCCACTCCATCCATAGTTAATATTACTGAGGTTTTAAAGGGTGAAGGAAAAAAAGCAGATGCAGCATGACTTAGATGATGCTCTGAGAATAGCAATCTCTCTTTTATATCTTTCTTTAAACCTAATCTTTCTAAATTTTGAATTATAATTCTTTTCTGATGAAATTTATTTTTAATCCAGGATTTGGCAGCCTCGTAAAAACTGCTGCTGCCTTTGGGAGAGAATGTAAAATAAGTATTTATTAATCGATCTAATTTTAGATAAGGTTTTTCATAAAAACAAAAATAATCTATTTGATTTAAATTNAGATCACAATACTCTAAACATTTTTTTATGGACTGGAATGGAAAAGAACTGTCATGTTTTATTCTTGAAAAACGCTCTTCCTGAACAGAAAATTTTATTTCTCCATTTTCAATTAAAGAAATAGCACTATCGTGATAAAATGCTGATATACCTAATATTAACATAAGTACTATCTTTGCCTAAGCATATGGTAAAGATTATTGATTTTTTTATTTTTTTTAATCCAGTAGCTATTAGCTTTTTTATCATATTTTTTCTTTATTTTATTTAAATTTAGTATTCTAAGTAAGAAGCCTAGCGGAGTAATTATTAAAAAAAAAAATATTTTTGAGAAAATGAAGGCTAATGTTGTAAACATACTAAAATAAATAAAAATNAGTTTACAAAAGGATACTGCCGTGTCAATGTTTTTTAACTATGTTTATAAATAGTTTTTGTATAATTTCCCTCATAATAATATCAACAATAATCTCGTTTTTGATTATTGTATCTATCTTAGAAATTTTTATCAGATTATTTATATTTTTAAAATATAATTTTTTATACGAAAAAGTATCCAGGTTTGATTTTCTAGATCCANAATATCACTCATATATTAAATGGACAGATACTTGGGAAAAACCAATGTTCTATTACTATCCAACAGGAATGCGTCTTCACAATATAAAAAACCCCTTACCAAAAGTTGAGAATAATAGTTTTGGTTTTAGATGTGATGAATTTGAAAAAATTTTAAAACTAAATAGAGAAGTAAGAAAAATAGTATTAGTTGGCGGGTCTGCAGCCTGGGGTTTTGGAGCATCCTCAAATAAAAAAACAATTGCTGGTTGTCTTGAAAAAAAATTGAATGAAAACTCCTCTTTTAAATACAAAGTAATTAATTTGAGCATAGTAAATCAAACGCAAACGCAAGATCTACAAATATTAATGTGGTTACTTCCTATTCTAAAACCAAACTTAGTAATACACTATGGAGGNTGGAATGAATTAATTAGTTCGTCAACTATTGAAGCCAAGCATATGCTTAAATATGAAATGATACCTATAAATGAAATGCTAGACTGGGAGCCAATTAAAGTAGGAAGTAATTCAAAAAAAACACTTATAAAATCATTTCTAACATTGATTAGTCAAAAGTTAATTTTAGGAGAAAAAATAAGTAATTTTTTAAATAAAAAAAATAATATTTTCCTTAAAAGGTCTCTGAAAAAAAACGTAAAATTATTATCAAAAATATTTATTGCAAATATGATTAGAATGAAAAAACTTTCTGAGTCATATGATTGTCAATTTCTTCAAGTTGTACAGCCCCATATTTTCAGAAAACTGTACCCTAGTCCTGCTGAAAAAAAAGTAATAGAACTTTATGAAGAACATAGGAGGCTCATTGGTAATAAAAAAGATATAGCCTTTCTTAAAAATATAAACTACTTTGAAGAAGTAAAAAAAGAGATTAATGCTANAAAAATAAATGTTAACCTTTTAAGTTTAGTAGATTTATTTTTAAAAGATGATAAAGAATATTTCTATTCTCTGGTGCACTGTAGAGATGCAGGCTATGCTAAAATAGCATTAAAAATTTATGAATTATTATATAAAAAGAAGGTTAAAATATGATTAACAAGTTACTTAAAAAAATTATTAGTTTTTTTTTAGCCAAACGTAAAATTAAAAGAAAAAAAGTTTTAAATAAAAAATCTCAGTCAGACGACATTTATCCTTTATTTTAGTTAATATAAAAAATACATATAAATAAAATAAATATTAGATGAATAAATATATTTGAAGTTCAGGTAAAATGACAATAAAATTCATTAGCATAACTATAAATTATGGTATATTTTATTTATAGATTTTCCATATTTTTTTTTTTCAAAAAGTTTGCTAGAAAGACTAATAGCATTTTTCGACCATTTTAATATTTTGTTTTTATTATTTGATAATCTTTCAAGACTATCTATGTATTTATTAATATTCCACTCTTCAAAAATCAAACCGGTGACATTGTTCCTTACAAATATATTGTATTTACCATGGGTTATTACAGGTAGTCCTAAAGATAGTGCTTCAATAATATTTCTTCCCCAAGGATCATTGTAATGTGAAGGATGAATTAGCATATCTGACTTCAGCATCTCGTCTTCAGGATTAATTGTATATCCGTGATATTCTAGCCAATCAGATAACCCCAAATCAATTACCTGTTTTTTAAGCTCTTTATAAATGTTTCTACTTAGAAAAAACCACTTCTTATGTCTGGGCGAGGTTCCAAAAGCATTTATCTTAACTTTTGCATTTATTTTTTTTAAACACTTTGCCAATTCAATCAACCTTTTAGACCCTTTGTAGTAATCTAACGTACCAATATAAATAACCCTCAATTTATCACCTTTCTTTTTAGGAGGTACTTTTGATATCTTCTCTACAGGATTATATAATACTCTATGCGGTATTTTTTTTAGATTAACTCCGGCTAAGGAAGCAATTTTTTTTTCATTTTCACTTATAAAAATTAAAAAATCTACTGATTTATTTACGTGTCTAGAAAAAATTTTATATAAGAAATTCGGACTTGTAGCGCTTGATCTAAAATGTATTATACTTTTGCTCGATAAGCCAAATTTACAAAGCAAGTAGTGAAGAGGTATTAAACCCTCATAGTTGAAATGAATGATATAAGGGTTTAAATCAATAATTCTTTTTATTAGTTTATAGGTTCGAAATAACTTAGGTAGAGAAATAATAATATTTTTTATGTTATTTTTTTTTAATGGAATAAAACTAGCTATATTTTTTTCAATCTGGCAGGAAATATTTGCTTTTACTAATTTATCATAATTTGGTCCTTTTTTTTTAGAAAATACTATTGGCTCAAATTTATTTTTATCTATGGAAGTAACCATTTGGTAAAGACTTTTAGAAGAACCTCCATAACCTCCTTCTATATCAATATAAAGTATGGTTTTTTTATTATTCATGATTATATCTAAACTTTATGATTTACTTATAATTAACTTAGTAATATAAGGATAATATTTATTTTGTTAAATAAATATAATAATTTTATAATATTTTTATTTATTATTAAATAATGGCTAATAAACTAGGTAAATTATATAAATTTCTTTTGGATCTATTCAGGTCTTCAACTGTTACACTTAAATACCTCTGGGGAATAAAAGTACAAGACAGAGAACATTCTTACTTTTGGGATGTAGTAACCTTAAACTTTAAAAGATTAATCGATGAAGAAGGATTTGCTAATTTCAAAAATTATCTTGATATGGGTTGTGGACAAATCGCTATTTTAGGAATTTATGTAAAAAAAAAACATTCTTTTATAAACGTAACTTCAATAGATTTGTATAAAGAATTTATTTTTAATGCTCGTAAAACTTGTGAAATTAATGAAGTAGATATTGTTTTAAAGGAAAGCAACTTGTTTAGTAATATAGAAAAAAAATTTGACTGTATTTCTTTTAACCCTCCTTATAAAGTAAAAAAAAAAGAAACTAAATTAAAATTTGCAAAGACTACTTTTTCTGGAAAAGACGGACTTGTGATTTCAAAAAAGTTTTTAGGGCAAGCTTCTAATTATCTTAAGGAAAATGGTAAAGTATTTCTAGGTATTAATAACTTTTTTGTGTCTAGAGAGGATTGTATTAATATGATATGCAAATCTGAATTTACTTTAATGAATGAATACAAAATAAAGTATAATACATCTACTATATATGAATTAATTTTAGAAAAATAAAATAATGATAAGAAAAAAAAAATTTTTTCTAGGTATAAACCTTGAAATGGACCCTTCAGCAGCGATAGTTAGTCAAGGAAAAGTAATAGCCTACTGCGAAGAGGAGCGATTCAATAGAATTAAGCATGCGAAAGGCTATTACCCTCAGGAGTCTATAAAGTACTGTTTAAATAAAGCGGGATGTGATTTAGGTGACATAGAAGAAATAACAATCAATTGGAATCTTAGAGCATATAATAGCGGAGAGATAGAAGAATTTTATAAATCTATTCAGAATAAATATAAAGTAGATAACTATACTTTAGCGTGGCAAAAGAGAAACCTTTTTAAAAGATCAAAGAAAGAATACGAGAATTATCATAAATCTCACCTAAGAAGTATATTTGGAAATACTAAAATTCCAAATATCATGGGATATCCTCATCATTTTACTCATGCATTTCAATCATTTTCACAATCAGGATTTCAAGAGGCTATATGTATAACCATAGATGGATCAGGCGACCAGCACACTACAGTACTATGGAAATGCCAAAGTCATAAAATAGCTCCAGTTTACGAGATAAGAATTCCTCACTCACTTGGATGGTTTTATGCAGCTATTACTGAATATCTAGGATTTAAGGCGTATGATGGTGAGTACAAAGTTATGGGGCTTGCTGCTTATGGAGGAAAAAATTATAAAATAAGGCAAGCTCTAAAAAAAATAATTAAAGTTTCAAAAGATGGTATAGGTTATGTAATAGACCCAAGCTTTATTCATTATGGCAAACATTCCTATTCGGGTAGATTTACCGATAAATTAGTTCATTTATTAGGAAAAAAACCACTTAGAGAAAATAATGAAATTGATAAGTGGTCAATGAGTCTTGCTTTTGAGAGTCAGAGACTACTTGAAATAACTGTTATAAGGTTAATAAAATGGGCAACAGAAAAATATAAAATATATAACGTCTGTGTAGGAGGAGGTGTTGGTTTAAACGTTAAATTAAATAGTAAAATTTTTGATATTAAAGAGGTAAAGGATGTATTTGCTCATCCATTATGTTCAGACTCAGGAGCTGCATGCGGTTCTGCTCTTCTTGCTAACTATAAAAAAAATGACTATTTTCCAGAAAAGTTAACTAATTTAAATTTGGGTTATTGTGAGAGTGATCGAGAGATAGAAAAAAACCTTAAAATTACGAAAGTTAATTACAAAAGAGAAAAAAATATAGCTTTGAGTGTTGCAAAGTTATTAGATAAAGATTATGTTGTAGGTTGGTTTCAAGGAAGTATGGAAGCTGGTCCAAGGGCACTAGGATATAGAAGCATACTTGCTAATCCTAGAAGCATTTCAAGCCGTGATAGAGTTAATAAAATAGTTAAATTCAGAGAGGACTGGAGGCCATTTTGTCCATCTGTTTTAGAGGAACATGTAGATAAATATTTTAGCAGTTATACACATGCTCCCTTTATGATCATGGCCTTCCAAGCAAATAACAAATTAAGCAAGGATGCCCCAGCAATAGTCCATGTAGATGGAACTGCCAGAGTACAAATGGTTAGTAAAAAATATAACCCTCTATATCATAAAATGATATCAGCTTTCTATAAAATTACAGGAGTTGCTGTAGTACTTAATACTTCTTTTAATATTAAGGGAGAACCAATTGTATGTACTTCTAGGGATGCCTTAAGAACTTTTTGGAGCTCAGGTTTAGACGCATTGGCTATAGGCAATTATCTAATTTTAAAACCTAAGGTAATAAAGTAACAATTTTTTTATTTTTGAAATTAATAGTATTTATCTAATCCATAAAAGTTTTACAGTTATCTCTAATCTCTTGAGTAAAAAAATTCATATATTTTTTCTTCCAAGAATTAAGTGTATGAGTAGGTGTATTTTTTTTTTCACACCACCAAATAGGATGTAATAATAGATGTAAGCCTAGTAACTCTTTATTTTTTAAGTATTTGACTATAGATTTAAAAACATCTTTACCACCTGAGTCTGATATATATCTCATTTCTTTAAAATATTTATCTTGATAGGTTTGAGAGATACCTAGTAATTTCTGATTATTTTTTTTTAAAAAAAATCCCGGTCGATGTATCGATACAATATCTATTTTTATCTTGAAAATTCTTTCGAAGGTTTCTTTTTCCTTTCTAAAGGATAATAATGATGAGTAAATACTAGGGTCATAATGAAGAGATACTTTGTGCCCCATATTTCTTATATCACTCACTAACTTCTGATTACTTGAAGAAAATATATTATACATGTTACTGCTAAGCATAAAAAAAAAAGTAGAATTTACATCAAGTTTTTTTTCAATTTTTGCTATTGAGTAAGCATAGGAAATACTGAAGTCAACGTCATGTCTTAAAAATAATGTCTTTGCATTAATTTTTTTATTCCAATTAGTGGAAAAATTCATATTAGAATTTATCAATTTAGTTATTAACTTTTCATATTTATGAAGTCCAAACATTAGCTAGTCTTTTTATGCTTATTATACATTATTCTTTTTTTTGAGCTAATTTTTTTTTAATATTTTTATAGCTTTATTATTCAGGCAAAGCCTCTTTTTAGCAGAAGTAGCAATTACATACCATAATTTAAAAATTAACTAGTTTTCTTTGAGGTTTATAATAATATCTTTTTATTAATTCTGCTATAGAAGCTGAAATGTATTATTTTTGCTTTTTATATAGGATCAGGTATTAAACTAATTTTGCATTACAGTCAAAAATTAATTTTAGATATTTTGTTTAAAAATTATTTGCATTTGATGTTTTAAAAATAAGTAGTATTATAATTTATTTGAATTTAATTCTTAAAGAATAATGAGTGAAAAGACCTATTAATTCAATTTTCTTGCTCTGCTTTAAAAAATGAAAGAATTTAGACTTAAAATATTTCCAAAAGATTGGATAAAAGCCTATAGTGTTTTAAAAAAATTGACTAATCTTTCTAATTACAAATTTCTACTAATTATAACAATTATGATGTTAGTAACATTTTTAGAAGCGTTTAGTCTTACATTAGTTTTGCCATTATTAGAATTAATTAAAGATCAAAAAAACTTAATATCAAACGATAATAATTTTTTGACAGAAGGCATAGTATTTTTTTTTAACTATATCGGTTTTCCTGTCAAATTTGTCTATTTATCAACGTTAATTGCTATAGTAGTTTTTTTAAGGCAATATTTTAATTTTTCTCTTAACAAGATGCTGGCAAACATTAGAGCTAATAGTAATAAAGCACTAAGAAAAAATATTTTTGAGTCAACCTTTCTAAGCGCTCCAAATTCAATAGAAGGACTAGGTAATGGCAGTTACGTAGAACTAATGACTAATCAGTCGAACTATGCCTCAGGGTTTGTAGTCCACTTGATTAGGTACTTATCTATACTACTCTTGAGTTTATTTTATTTTTTTATTTCTTGTAGTATTTCTTTTGTAATAACACTTATAGCAATAGTATTAGCAGTATTCTTAATGATGTTTGCAAATATAATAATTAGTAAAATAAAGAATATTAGCAAAAAGAATGTAATAAACCTCAAGCACTTTTCGAAATATTTATCCGAGTGCTTTTCATCTTGGAAAGTAATAAAATTATCAAATTCTTACAATTATGAAAACAGCAGAAATGAAAACTGGATAAGTAAAATAGCGGAACAAGAATATCAAAGAGAATATAATTCTGCTAAATCTGTTTTTTTTATTTCAATAATAGTAATGATATTTTTAATAATTTCTTTAAACATAGGTGTAAATATAGGAAATATTGAATTAGGTATGCTTGTAATGTTCAGTATAATGTGCCTTAGGTTACTTCCACTTATGTTAGTATTGGTTTCAATAAAGACGAGAATAACCATTAGCTCTGAGAGTCTAAGCAGATTATTTGAAGTTCTTAATGATTTAAATCTAAACAAAGAAATTGACCTGGGAAAAAAAAGACTGTCTATGCAAAACGGGATAAAATTTGAAAATATTACCTTTAAGTATCCAGATGCGAAAAAATATATATTTAAGAATTTCAATTGTTTTATAAGATTTGGAGATGTAACAACTATAAGTGGAAGTTCTGGTTCTGGGAAGTCAACATTATTAGATCTCTTGTCTAGAATGTATAATACGTATAGAGGAAAAATAACTATTGATAAAATAACAATCAAAAAAATAGGGTTAATAGACTACAGAAGTAATATCTCTCTATTACCACAAAACCCTTTTATTTATGATGATACAGTAAAATCAAATATTAGCTATGGCTATAAGAGATTAAGAGAAGACGATATTATTAAAGCAGCTAAATTGGCTAATGCTCATGATTTTATAGTCAAATTATCTAAAGGTTATAATACAATTTTAGGAGAAAGAGGAAGTAAAATATCAGGAGGACAAGTTCAAAGAATAGTTCTTGCAAGAATTCTAGCTAGTAAAGCAAAGGTAATCATATTGGATGAACCCACTAGTTCATTAGATTATATATCATCAAAAAAGATTATTAATGCTTTGAAAAAAATAAAAAAAATTGGAAAATATACACTTATAATAGCATCTCATAATGAAGAAATAATAAATCTAGGAGACAATATTATCCAATTACATGCATTAGACTAATTTTTTCTTAATGTTTTAGAATTATGAAACTATAAGCATTCAATTAAATAATTGTTAATTTTAAAAATGTCACAAATACCTCTTTAACATCGCCTGATAATTAAAATTAAATATTTCCTTGTGTATTTGTTTTTTTGCTGATGCTAATTGAAAGCTTGATTCCCTTTCAGAATTTAAAGTTTTTATGGTGGAGGGGGTAGGATTCGAACCTACGAAGGCTAAGCCAGCAGATTTACAGTCTGCCCCCGTTGACCGCTTGGGTACCCCTCCGCGGACATGACCCACTATTCTCTTTTTGTGGAGTATAGGTGTCAACAAGATTTTCAATTAATTTTGTGGTGCCGGAAGAGGGAATTGAACCCCCAACCTACTGATTACAAATCAGTTGCTCTGCCAATTGAGCTATTCCGGCAACAAAACTAGTTCAATCACCTTGATAAATTTCGTGAATTATAAACATTTTATCGATGAATGAAAGCTTTCTAGATGACTAAATGTCCATTATAAACCTTATTGATGACTCCATTATTATCTAATAACAGTGCACCAGTATGGTCAATCCCTATATTCTTGCCTTCTATGATTTTATCTTCTTCAAAAATCTTGACTTCTTTTTCAAACAAAGCATCGAAGTCAGGCCATAATTTAAGGGCGCTTTGCATTGATCTTTGATTAAATTTTTTAAGTGCTTCAATGACTGTTCTTGCTAAAATTCCAGACATTTCGCTTCTGCAAACTGTAAGATCATGGTTGATCTTCAGGAGATCGATTGGGGGGAAAAGATTCTGATCCATTGAATTCAAATCTGACCCGAGATCGTAATTAATTCCAACTCCTATATTGAATGAATAATAGTCTTGAGACTGACTGGTCAACTCAACCAAAATACCGCCTAGTTTTTTGCCGCCATGCAATAGATCATTGGG
>PBGQ01000026.1 GCA_002720125.1 Rickettsiales bacterium
AAGACTTCCCCATTATTTTATTATTTACAAAGATTAAGAGATGAATCTCATAGATTTGTAATTAACAATCATCGTACACTAAGAAAAAAGAATACATTTACTTCTGAATTAGACCTGATTTCAGATATTGGCCCTAAAAGAAAAAAAAGCCTAATACTTTATTTTGGAAGTATTGGTGAAATAAAAAATGCTAAACTAGAAACTCTCAGGAAAGTTCCAGGCATCAACGACAATGTTGCTCAAAAAATTTATAATTACTTTAATACTGAGTAGCTATTATGCCTAACATATTAACTACAATTAGAATATTATCCCCCGTTTATTTTTTACTGATTATTTTTTTAATTGAAGATTTTCATTATCAAGGGTTATTGATATTTTTTACCTTTATTTTTTTAAGTATCACAGATTTTTTAGATGGTATTTTAGCAAGAAAATTAAATTTATCTTCAGACTATGGAAGAATATTTGATCCAGTAGGAGATAAGATTTTAGTATCATCAGCTCTTTTATACATCATTACTTATCACCATACTATATTATACCCAGCATTTCTAATAGTCTTTAGAGAGTTTGTTGTTTCAGGAGTAAGAGAATTCTCTCTTGTAACTAAGAGTAGAAGTGTTAATGTATCTTACATATCAAAAATTAAGACTACTTTGCAGTTTTTGGCTATTAGTGGATTATTAATTGATAACAATATAAAAGCATATTTTAATGTTGAAGTTTTTAAGCTATTTAATTTACTTCTATGGATAGCAACTTTATTAACACTGTATACAGGTTTTAGCTACTGCTATAAGACTTATAGAAATCAAAATAAGGAATAAATATGAAAATATTATACTTTTCTTGGATAAAAGACAAAGTGGGGACTAGTGAAGAAATTATAGAACTAGAAAAGGATGTCAATACAGTTGAAAAGCTTATTTCATTTTTAAAAAATAAAGAAGATAAGTACCAAATTATTTTTAAAGGAAACAAAGATATTAGATATTCTGTAAATATGAAAAATGCAAAACTTCAAGATGCTATTAATAATGAAGATGAAGTAGCTTTTTTTCCTCCTATGACCGGTGGATAATGATTAAGATACAAACTAGAGATTTTTCATTTCAAGAAGAATTGATTGCTATGAAAAATAAACACGAGAATATAGGTGCTGTTGGNTCTTTTATAGGTATTGTAAGAGATAAAAGAAAGGATGAAAAACTTGTTTCTATGACTCTAGAGCACTATCCAGGNATGGCTGAAAAAATGTTATATGAAATAGANTACAAAGCTCGAGAAAGATGGAAACTACTAGATACATTAATAATTCATAGAGTTGGCAAGCTTTTACCTAAAGAGCAAATAGTTCTAGTTATTACTTTATCTGAACACAGAAGTGAGGCTCTAAATGCTTGTCATTTTCTTATAGATTGGTTAAAAACAAAGGGACCTTTTTGGAAATATGAACAATGCATCAGCGGTGGTTATTGGGTAGAAGCTTTAGACAGTGATAGAATAGCAGAAGAAAAATGGAAATAACTATTTAAGTGTTAACTCAGAGTATTTTCTCATTAATAGCTGACAAATTTCACCTGGTTTAAAATCATAATCTTGTATCTTATTAACAGGAGTAACCTCGGCTGCTGTTCCTGTAACAAAACATTCCTCAAAATTATTTAAATCCTCTAGTACTATTCTTTTNTCANTTACTGCAATTCCTTCANTCTTAGCAAGAGATATTACAGTTTGTCTCGTTATTCCATTTAAAAAACAATCAGCTATTGGGGTATACAATGTCTTGTCCCGTACAAAAAATATATTAGCTCCGGTTGCCTCTGCAATATATCCTCTATAATCAAGCATCAGGCTATCGTCGAAACCTAAACTTTCAGCTTCATGCTTTGAAAGTGTACATATCATATATAAGCCTGCAGCTTTTGTGTTGACTGGCGCAGTTTCAGGATCGGGCCTCTTCCATTTTGATATATTTAGTTTAATACCTTTTAATTTTGCTTCTGGTGAAAAATATGAAGGCCATTGCCAAGCTGCTAAAGCAAAATGTATTTTATTTTTTTGAGCAGATATGCCCATCATTTCACTTCCTCTCCATGCTACTGGTCTAATGTAACCATCAGATATGTTATTAGCTTTAAGGACTTTTCTTCTTATATCGCTTATTTCCTTATTATCATAAGGAATTTGAAAACCTAGCGTTTTTGCAGAAAGCTTGAGTCTCTCTGTATGCTTTTCTTCTTTAAAAATCTTACCTTTATATACTCTTTCACCTTCAAAAACCGAACTTGCATAATGTAAGCCATGACTTAATACGTGTAATTTTGCATCTGCCCACTCTATTAACTCTCCATCTAGAAATATAAAACCCTCTAAGTTGTTAAAATTCAAATTCTCCTCCAAGAAATATTCATTTAATATATTATATATAATAATAAAAAAAGATAATTATTTATGAATGTTTTTTTTTTTTTTATAATAAAATGATGTTATTTGAAAAACATATTTTAGTTGTGGACGATGATGAAAGACTAAGTCATTTATTAAAAAGTTATTTATTTAAAAAAGGTTATTTGGTCGACTCATCTGTTAATACNAATATAGCTAGAAAAAAAATGTCATGTATTTTATATGATCTNATTATATTAGATATNATGTTGCCNNANGAAAATGGTTTNAAATTNGCTACTTATCTNAGAAAAAAAAGTAATNTACCNATACTTATGCTTTCTGCNATGGGTGAAGTNGAAGATAGAATTAAAGGTTTAAAAACTGGAGTTGATGAATACGTTTCAAAACCATTTGAACCAGAAGAATTGCTGTTGAGAATAGAGAATGTCCTGAAAAGAGAAAATTTAAAGAAAAATTCATCAAATAGCATTGAACTTGGAGACTCAACTTTTAAGACAGACTCTAGACTGTTAATTTTTAATGGAAAAAATATAAAACTTACTTCAAGTGAAAGTAGAATAATAATTTTTTTATATAACAATCTATCTAATTCTGTAAAGAGAGAAGACCTAGCAGAATTACTTGATGTATCATTTAGAACTGTTGATGTTATTATAAAAAGATTAAGATTTAAACTTAGAGAAGTACCTAATGTTGAAAACTTGCTTATGACTGCTAGAGGTATTGGGTACAAAATGGAAATTTAGTAATGAAAATTAAAACTATTTTACCTAAGACTTTTTTTGGAAGAAGCCTAGCAATAATTCTTATTCCCATGTTAATTTTACAATTTGTTCTGATTTATGTTTTTTATGAGAGACATTGGGAAGATGTTGGTAGAAGGCTAGCATTAGCACTTGGAGGACAAATTTCTTATATAATAGAAGAAATATCTATCAACAATTATAATGAATTACAAATATCTAGGTCATTCAATAGAGGAAAGGAATACTTTCTATTAGAATCAAAAATACATCTTGATAAAACTATTAAAGACTTTACTCAACACAAAATATCTTCACTACTAGATAATACGCTTTTAAACTCATTAAAAGAGAGAATAAAATATAATTATAAGTTTGATACTAAAACAATTAAAAATACTGTTATTCTATTTGTAGAGGTAGAAAATGGAGTTATAGAATTCTCTGTACCTAGGAAAACACTATACAGTTCTACAATTGAAGTATTCATGGGATTTATGTTGATAACTGCCCTTCTTTTATTTATTTTAGCTTTACATTTTATGCGCCAACAAATAAAGCCCCTAAAAAATATAATGCTTGCAGCTGAAGAATTCGGTAAAGGAAATAATAATTTTGAGCTAAAACCGAGAGGAGCTTTTGAATTAAAATTATTATCAGAAGTTTTCATAAAAATGAGAGAAAGAATTAAAAATCAGATAGAACAAAGAACTGAAATGCTAGCAGGCATAGGTCATGATCTTAGAACTCCTTTGACAAGAATGAAACTACAGATAGCTTTACTTAAAGATAAATCAGCAGTTGATAGTTTAACTGAAGATGTGTCTGAAATGAGAGGAATGATTGAAGCCTATCTAGCTTTTGCTAAAGGAGAAGAAGAAGAAAAAATAAGAAATATTAATTTGAAAGAGTTTATTAAAAAAATTTTAAAAAGAAATAATTTTGATAATAGACTAGAAATAAAAACATTTATTAAAGAAAATGATATTATATCAGTAAGGCCTATAGCCTTTAATAGAGTAATTTTAAATATTCTATCTAATGCTGCTCAATATGCTCATAAGAAAGTTCATATTTCAAGAGATTTTCATATGAAAAATAATATTCTGTTAATTGAAGACGATGGGCCAGGAATTCCTCAGAACAAGAGAAAAGAGGTATTTCTTGCTTTTCATAGATTAGATAAGTCAAGGTTTACTAAATATGGAAGAACAGGGTTAGGCCTAACAATTGCTAAGAATATAATTAAAGGACATGGAGGAGATATACTTCTTGGCAAGTCTAATTTGGGAGGACTAAAAGTTGAAGTCACTTTCCCAGCTTAAAGTTAAAATACTTTAAGATTTTTTTTTAATCTCTTAATGCCTTTGTCAATTAAAGAATATNTGGCTTCATTATTGTTGTCCTCATATAACCATTTATTAAATGCAATGAACCATAAAACTAGCAATAACTTTATTAAGATTTTTTTTTTTAGATGACTATTTTTATTTACTGCATTGTCTATAAAATTTCTTATACTTTTCTTGTTACTATTGAGACTAATAAGGATAAATTTTTTATTTAGTAAGGATGTATTTATTATATTCCCAATAGCCATTTTATTTTCGCTCATGTATTCAAATTTAAGCATAAGGTATTCCTGTAAAATTTCATCAGAACTTGAATGTTCTAAATCTTCATTTGAAATCGACTCCAATACTTTTACATCTATGTACTCATTATAATTTGACAAAAATTCTTCTTTGGTAGCCACAATTTTTTTTAAATCTGCTTCTGTCATTTTTATTTTTTTGGCAATTTTTTTTATTGAAGTAGACTCCCATTCACCTATTTCCGCTTCTCTAAAAAAGGCTTCAATAATTTCTTCATTCATAGTTTAGCTCTTTTGAAATTTGTTGNGATTTTTCCCGAGCCGCTAAGATACCCTTTTTAAGTTGTTTCTCTAAACTAAATTCTTTAGATAAAAAAACTTTCAAAGCTGCCTCCGTTGTACCACCTTTACTAACTACACTATCTATTAATTTTTTTAGGTTTCTTTTTTTCTTTATCATTTCTATTGCGCCAATTGCCGTTTGGTTGACTATAAAATATGATTCATTATTACTGAAGCCTAATTCTTTAGAAACCTTTACCATTAATTGTATAAATAAAAAGAAATATGCTGGACCACTTCCTGATATTGCAGTAACGGAGTCTATTAAATTTTCTTTTTTTAGCCAAATTAATTCTCCCATAGGTTTTAAAATATTCTCTAAATCTTTAATATTTTCACTTTTCATTCTTGCTTTACTGTAAGCACATGTCATTCCTTTAGAAACTTCAGTAGCAATATTTGGCATTACTCTTATAACATTAGATAAATTTTTTAATTTTTTCTTAATAAGATCTGTTTTTAATCCTGCCATGACCGATATTATAAACTTAGTTTCCTTAACATTCTTTAATATTTGTTCTGATGTAACCTCAAAGTCTTGAGGTTTAATAGCCAAAAAAAGATAATCTCCCTTCCAATTCTTCGGAATTTTTGAATATATCTTAAAGTGATTATATTTTCTTCTTATATATTGTTTTTTATTTGGTTTTGCTTCTACTACATTAACAAGACATTTCTTAGGTAAAGCTATTTTCCAAGCTTCTAAGATTGCTGAACCCATTCTTCCAGAACCTATAATTAGAATATGCATTGAAATATTAAACTAGACTTCGCCCTTTGTTTCAAGCATAAGATTTCTTATAGATTCGTTTGCATCTTTATCTCCCCAGGCTAAAAACTGAAAAGCAGGATAAAATTTATCACATTCCTCTAGAGTCAAAGCGCTTATTCTTTCTATTTGTTTCTTACACAGTTGGAGATTAGGTGTAAATGGAATGGAACATCTGTAAATTGGCCAACCATCCTCTAACCACACCTCAAAGTGACCCAATGTAAGTTTCTCGTTGATTTTAGCAAGTAAACTAAATACTTCTTTATGTTTTTGTTGAGATATTCTTATATCCAAGGCACAAGATATATAAATTATATTATTTGCTTCATTATATCCAAAAGAAAGCTGATATTCACACCAATTACCTCCGACTTCTACATGCAAATTTTTGTTTTTGTCTCTTTCAAATTCCCAGCCATTGGAAATTATAATGTCTTCAATAACATCGAGAGGATTGTAGGGTATATCTAAGTTTTCTACTTTTGTGTGCTTCATTAATACCTTATATTGTATATAATTTATTAAATAACACAATATAAGGTATTTATCTACTAATATTTTTTTTATTTATTTTATTTTCTAGTAATTTTATTTTCTTTGATAATAAGCTATTTTCTTCCCTTACTTTAATACACATCTCTTTTAAAACATCAAAGTCCTCTTTTTTTACTAAGTTAAAAGATTCTAGCAACTTTAACATTCTTAGTTTAAACTTTTCTTTCGAATAATCTTTAGCTCCATCTAAAGCACTTAAAATACCGCCTGAAATTTTAATGAAGTCTTCTGCTCTTCCATTTTTTTTCATTTAATCTCCTTTTAAAAAATATGTAAATTTTATTATATTCTTAATCTGTTATATAGTAAAAATATTTAGAGGATATATGATTATAGTTACAGGTGGTGCAGGCTTCATAGGAAGCAATCTAGTTAATGAATTATGTAAATATAATTACAATGTTGTTGTTTGTGATTATAAAGAGGTAATAAAAAAACAATACTTTTCTCATTTTAATCTAATCAAAGACTTTGTTGAACCTGCAAAACTAAAAGGATTCATTTGCTCTAATAAAATAGATATGATTTTTCATCTTGGCGCAATTTCTTCTACTATTTTTAAAAATAATAATATTTTATGGTCAAATAATACAATATTTAGTATTAATCTATGGAGGTTATGTAGTGAAAAAAACATTAGACTAATTTATGCATCTTCTGCAGCAACATACGGAGACGGCAAAGTTGGTTTTAAGGACTTACAGGATTATAATTATATTAAATCTTTGAATCCACTTAACGTTTATGGATGGACTAAACAACAAGCCGATGTAAGAAAATTATTTTTACATAAGTATTTAAAAATATCTCCTCCTCAGTGGATAGGTATTAAATTTTTTAATGTTTATGGGGAAAATGAAACCCATAAAGGTCAAATGAAATCAGTAATTTTAAAAACCTACGAAGAAATTCTTGAAAATCATCAGACCTCTTTATTTAAATCACATAATAAAAACTATAAGGATGGAGAACAAAAAAGAGACTTCATATACATTAAAGACTGTATAAAGGTGTTACTTTGGTTTATGGATAATAAAAACATTTCTGGTATTTATAATTTAGGCACGGGGCAATCTAGAACATTTTTTGATTTAGTTTATATTGTTTATAAAGAAATGAATAAGAATTTAAATCTAAAATTTATAAATATGCCCGATAATATAAGAAAACAGTACCAGTATGAAACCAAAGCTGATCTAAGCAATATTAGAAAGATTGGCTATAAAGATAGCTTTTTCTCATTAGAAGAAGGAATAAAAAATTATATTAAAAGTTTAATTAATAATTAGTTATATGAATTTTCCTAACATTGACCCCACTGCATTTGAAATATTTGGATTAAGCATCAAATGGTATGGGATAGCATATGCGGTAGGATTTTTAGGTGGTTATTTTTACGCTAAATTTTTAACTGTAAAATATAAAAAATTAGAAGCAAAGGTTTTTGAAGACATCATTGTATGGGCTGCTTTAGGAGCTATAGTAGGCGGAAGATTAGGCTATGCCTTATTTTATAACTATGATTTTTATATTAATAATATTTCTTTAATCCTTTTGGATATAAGAAGAGGAGGTATGTCTTTTCATGGAGGTCTTTTAGGTGTTATATTTTTTTGCTTAATATTTTCTTTAACTAAGCGTATAAAATTTCTTCCGGTTATGGATATCATAGCATGTTGCGTACCTATAGGTTTGTTTTTTGGAAGACTTGCTAATTTTGTTAACGGAGAGCTTTGGGGAAAGTTGACTGATATGCCATGGGGAATCGTATTTCCTAATGGTGGAAGTTTTCCTCGACATCCTAGTCAAATATACGAAGCTTTTTTAGAAGGAATATTGCTTTTCATTATACTTTCTTACATCTATTCCAGAATGAAAGATGTTAGTGGTTTTACAGCAACTAGTTTTTTAATATTGTATGGTTTTTTCCGAACATTAGTTGAATTTTTTAGAGAGCCTGATCCTCATATAGGTTACATAAAAGGAGATTTATTGTCTATGGGCATGCTTTTATCTTTACCCATGATAATTATAGGTTTTTTTGTATTAATATTAATTATAAAATGTCAGAAGAAATAAAAAAAATATTAAAAAAAAAAATAAAAAAGAAAAATTATCTTTCATTAGAAGAATTTTTCAGTATAGCTCTTTATGANAAAAAACAGGGTTATTATGCTAGTCAAGAAGTAATAGGGAAAAAAGGAGATTTTATAACAGCGCCTGAAATAAGTCAGGTGTTTGGAGAAATGATAGCTAATTGGATTATCCTTAACCTAAGATTACTTAATTTTAGCAATTACTTTTCTCTAAGTGAATTAGGTCCCGGTAGAGGAACTCTTATGAATGATATTTTAAGAACAATTCGATTAGCTGATAAAAACTTACACGATAATATTAAAAATATTTGCTTCTTAGAAAGGTCTGCTAAATTTAAATTGTTGCTTAAGGAAAAATTTGTTAACTGCAAAATCTTTAAAAATATAAACCTTCTTCCTAAAAATTATAATGTAATAATAGCCAATGAATTTTTTGATGCTATTCCTTTAAATCAATATGTTTTTAAAGATAATAATTGGTTTGAGAGAATGATTTCACTAGACTCTGGAGAAAACTTTTGTTTTAAATTAGTTAAAAAACATATTGGATCTAATATTTTTTTTCCAATAAACGTCGAGGAAGGAAGAGTATTTGAATATTCTAATGACTTTATCAAATTGAATGATGTAATATGTAAAAATATAAAAAAATATGGAGGTTTTCTCCTAATTATAGATTATGCAAAAGAAAATACAGAAAAATCAGGTACGCTTTTTTCAATAAAGGAACATAAATATAAAAATCCTTTTGATGATTTAGGTACGTCTGATATAAGTTTTAAACCTAACTTTGAAGTTATAAAAAAAATTGCTGAAATAAACAATTGCTTTGTTTTAGGTCCTAGTACTCAATCCGAATTTCTTAAAAGGATGGGAATAAATGAAAGATTTAAAATTTTAATTAAACATAATCCAAAAAAAGAATTATCTTTACTCAAGCAAAAAGAACGACTTATCCTTAGTAAGGAGATGGGAGAAAAATTTAAAATAATTGCTATTTTTAGTAAAACCCCTGAAATCAAATATGGATTTAAATGAAATGTATTATGTAAAAAGTAAACATTTGAAAAAATTTAAGCATGGTTTCTTTTCTAGGCTTAACGGAGTTTCCACTGGCTCATATACTTCCTTAAATTGTGGATACTCATCTTTAGATAAAAGAGATAATATAGATAGAAATAGAAAAATTATTTCTGAGACTTTAGGTTTTAATGCTGATAGTTTAATAGTTCCCAATCAGTATCACAGCAATAAGATCTTGATTACTGATAACCTATCAAATAAATTTAAGTGTGATGGATTAATAAACTTTTATTCTAATATTGCTTTAGGAGTGTTAACAGCAGACTGTTGTCCGATATTAGTAGCTGATAAAAAAAATATTTTCACTGGCTGCATGCACGTAGGCTGGAAAGGTTTATACAACCAAATAATAGAAAACTTTATTTTAGAAATAGAAAAAATGAATTTAAAAAAAGAAAATATAATATTTGCTATAGGTCCATGTATTAGTAAAAAAAGCTATCAAGTGTCTGAGGATTTTCGAGAAAATTTTATAAGTAAAGAACAGCAATCGATTAATTATTTTTATTTTAATAAATCTAATAATAATTTATATTTTAATATTAAGGGCCTTATTAAGAAAAAACTAAACCTTTTAGGTTTTAAAAATATTTGGACATCAAAATTAGATACCTATACAAATAACGATCGTTTTTTTAGTTACAGATATTCTTGCCATAATAATATAAAAGACTATGGTAGAATGTTATCTGTTATCGTAAAAAAATAAATTATTTGTTTACACTAATTGATACAATGATAATAATTAAAATAAAAATTTAAAATGAAGTTACTTACTTGCAACAGCAATAGAGAATTATCTGAAGAAATAGCAAATAAACTTGATATTCCTCTAACAAAGGCAACTATAAGAAAGTTTTCTGATGAAGAGATTTTTGTTGAAATAAACGAAAATGTTAGAGGACAAGATGTATACGTGATTCAATCAATTTCAAAACCAGCAAATGATAATTTATTAGAGTTGCTTATAACTATTGATGCTTTAAAGAGGGCATCAGCAAAGCAGATCACTGCCGTCATTCCCTACTTTGGGTACGCTAGACAAGACAGAAAACCGGGGCCAAGAACACCAATATCTGCAAAATTAGTTGCTGATCTTATAACAACATCTGGAGCAAGCAGAGTATTGACCATAGACCTACATGCAGGACAAATTCAGGGTTTTTTTGATATTCCTGTAGATAATTTGTATGCTGCTCCTATACTATTAAATGATATTGAAAAGAAATTTGATATAAATAAAACTATAATAATATCACCAGACGTAGGAGGTGTTGTTAGAGCTAGATATATAGCAAACAAGCTTAATATAAATTTAGCAATCGTAGATAAAAGAAGAGAAAAAGAAAATATATCTGAGGTTTTAAATATAATAGGTAATGTGGAAAAAAAAGATTGTATTTTAATCGATGACATAGTTGATACAGCCGGTACTCTTACTAATGCTTCAGAAACTCTTTTATCTTCTGGTGCAAATTCTGTTTCAGCTTATGTAAGTCATGGAGTATTTTCTGGACCTGCGGTAAAAAGAATATTAGAATCAAGTATAAAAGAAGTAGTTACTACAAATACTATTTCTGGAATTGAAAATGAAATACATAGCAAAATAAGAAGGCTCTCTGTTGCGCCTTTAATAGCTGAAGCGGTAAAAAGAATCGATAATCATAGCTCGGTTTCAAGTTTATTTAATTAAGGAGAAAGTGATGAAAGAAATTAATGTTTTGAATGCATTAGAAAGAAAAAAAGTAGGAAGTAACAGCACTAGAAAAGTTAGACAAGAGTCCAAAGTACCGGCTATCATTTACGGCGATGGAAAAACACCAGAAGCCGTTTCTCTAGATGTTGCAGAGCTAAGAAAAGAAATAGGTAAGTCATCCTTCCTCAATAAAATATATGATATTGAATTAAATAAAAAAAAAGTACGTGTTATAGTACAGGGTGTTTCTCAAAACCCTGTAACAGATGTACTTGAACATGTTGATTTTCTTAGGGTTAACGATAATACTAAAGTAACTATTGAAGTACCCGTAAACTTTATAAATGAAAGTCTTAGCCCAGGAATAAAAAGAGGCGGAGTGTTGAATATAGTTAGATATTCAGTAGAAGTAATATGTCCTGTTAATAAAATACCAGAAAATTTTGAATTTGATCTTACAGGACTAGAAATAGGAGATAGTATTCATATCAGTCATACAAAAATAGATGATGGTGTAGAAACTACAATAAAGGACCGTGATTTTACAGTAGCCAGTATACTAGCACCATCAGCTTTAGTTTCTTCTGAAACTTCAGAAGACCAAGACGAAAAAGAGGAAGAAGAAGGAAGTGAAGAAAAGAGTGAAAATAAAGAAAAAACTGAAGAAGAACAAGATAAAAAATAATTATCTATGTTTTTACTCGTAGGTTTAGGAAATACCGGAAAAAAATATTCTAATTCAAGACATAATGTCGGTTTTTTTATTATAGACGAAATTGTAAACAAGTTTGAACTTAAAAAAATAGGAATTAAAAATGAAAGTTTGCTTTTTAAAGGAAATGTCGGAAATAAAGCAATATTGGCTATAAAACCTACCACGATGATGAATAATTCTGGTTTAGCAGTAAACAAGATAAAGAAGTTCTACAAAATCCCTATCAATAAAATTTTTGTATTCTATGATGAAATAGATTTAATTTTTCTAAAAATCAGGATAAAAACTGGTGGAAGTTCCGCTGGTCATAATGGTATAAAGAGTATAAATAATTTAATAGGAAATAAATATAATAGAGTTAGGATTGGGATAGGAAAGCCTATGGATAGCAGTACGGTAAGTAAATTTGTATTAAGTAACTTTTATAACTCTGAATTAAAAGCATTAAAAGATAAATTAGATTTGATATCATGCAACCTCGAAGTCTTATTAGAATATAAATTTTCTATTTTTTTAAATAATATCCTTGAAAAGAAAGCATAACTAAATGGGTTTTAAATGTGGTATAATTGGTCTTCCAAATGTTGGAAAATCATCTCTTTTTAACGCACTTGTTGGACTACAAAAAGCAGCTTCAGAAAATTATCCTTTTTGCACTATTGAACCTAATATAGGAAAAGTACCCATACCTGATTTAAGGCTTAAAGAAATTTCTGAAGTAAATAACTCTCGTTCAGTGATTAATGCTCAGATAGAATTTGTAGATATAGCAGGTTTAGTAAAAGGAGCTAGTAGAGGAGAAGGTCTTGGAAATAAATTTTTATCTAACATAAGAGAAGTTGATGCAATAGCACATGTAGTTAGATGTTTTTCAGATAGTAATGTTACACATGTTCATAATAAGGTAGATCCGCAATATGATATTGATATTATTGAAAGTGAGCTAATATTATCTGATCTAAATAGAATAGAAAATAATATAGAAAAACTATCTAAACAAGTTAAAGCAGGAAAAAAGGAATTTTTAAATGAGTTAAAGCTATTAAATAAATTGCAATCAGATCTGGAAAGAGGAAAAGTTATTTCTGACCAAGACCTCTATTCCTCGGAAGAAAACAATTTCATTAAAAAATTGGGATTACTTTCTAGTAAACCTATGATGTATGTTGCTAATTTAGATGAGGACTCAATTGTTGAAGGTAATCAATACTCTAAAATACTAGATAAAATTGGTAGAGAGAAAAAAGTAAATGTTGTATTTATATCAGCAAAACTTGAATCTGAATTAAGTTCTATTTCTAATTATGAAGAAAGATTAGATTTAATGAAAAGTCTTAATATTGAAATAAGTGGATTGGATAAATTCATTATTGAGGGGTTTAGATTGCTTAATTTGATTACTTTTTTTACTTCTGGAGAAAAAGAAAGTAAGGCATGGACTATTCCAAAAGAAACGATTGCTCCTAAAGCAGCAGGAGTTATTCACTCTGATTTTGAAAGAGGTTTTATATCAGCTGAAGTAATAAATTATAAAGATCTAATAGAAAACGGAGGTAACAAAGAAGCAAAAAATAGAGGAATGATAAGAACAGAAGGAAAGGAATATTTTATACATGATGGGGATGTAATTTTATTTAGATTTAATGTATAAATAGATATGACAATAAATTATAAAAAAAATTTTTTCACTTCCGCTGATGGAAAGATAATAGATCTTCACGAATATCATCCAAAGAAAGAAATCAAGTCATCCTTAGTTTTAGTATATGAAATTTTTGGCAAAACAAATCATATACACAACCTTGCAAGCAAAATAGCAGAAAATAATATTTTAGTTTATGTACCGGATATATTTTCTAGATTAGAAAAAAATGTAGTTCTTTCATATAACAAGGAAGGTTTTCAAAAAGGTATAGAACTAAAAGAAAAACTTAATTGGGATCTACCAGTAATGGACATAGTCTCGTGCGCGGCCTTACTTAAACAAAAATATTTAGTCAGCGTTATGGGATTCTGCTATGGTGGAACATTGAGTTGGATATCGACCCAAAAAAGCTTTATATTTGAAAAATCAGTTTGCTACTACGGTAGTAGTATACCAGATTTTTTGTTTAAAAACATTAATTGTCCAACTATGTTACATTTCGGTGAGAATGATGAAGGTATTCCAAAAGATGCCATAGAAAAAGTAAAATCCTATGTAAAAGAACAAGAAAAACCAGTAAATCTTTTTGAATATAAAAATGCTGATCATGGATTTAATTGCGAAGAAAGAAAAAGCTACAATGAAGAAGCGTCTAAATTAGCCTATGAAAGAACTATAGGTTTTTTAATGGAGGATTAAATGAAAAAATATAATTATTATTTAGGTTTTTTAATATATTTTATTACGTCGTATCCACTTTTCTCAATTGATGCTCCCAAAAAGATTTTTATAGAAAATATAAAAATTAGTGAAAAAAAAAAGATAGTTAGGGAGGGGAATTTTGTACATGTCCATTACAGAGGGTGGTTATATGATAGTAATATAGAAACCAGCAATTATTGTAATGCGAAAGGAAAATTATTTGATAGTACATTAGACGAAGGATATAGAGAACAACCTGCCACGAAACAAGCCGAATTTATTTTTCAAAAAGGAAAAAATAATGTCATTAAGGGCTGGGAAATTGGAATTGAAGGTATGAATATTGGAAGTAAAAGATGTGTAGTTATTCCACCAAATTTAGCGTATGGGAATAGAAAAATAGGAGAGATTATTCCTGCTAACTCGACTCTAATATTTGAAATTGAACTTATGCGACTTACGGACAATAATTAAAATTCTAAATAAAATTAAAACGGTATTTATGGAGATTTAATTGAAAAATATAAAAATTAATAAAAAGCCTAGTTTAGGTATAATCGGTGGTAGTGGGTTATATGAACTAGATGGTCTGAGTAATATGAGGAGGCATATCCTAAAAACACCATTTGGAAAAACATCTGATAAAATATTATCTGCAAAGTATAAAAATATAGATGTTTATTTTTTACCGAGGCACAATAAGAATCATAATGTAGCGCCTCATAAAATTAATTATAGAGCTAATATTTATGCATTTAAAATGCTAGGTGTTACCGATGTAATTTCTGTATCCGCAGTTGGAAGTCTCAAAAATGAATTGAAACCGGGCAGTCTAGTTTTGGTAGATCAGTTTATAGATAGGACAACCGGAAGAAAGAATACTTTTTTTGATGGTACTTGTGTGGCGCACGTCTCAATGGCAAAACCTGTTTCGTCTCAATTATTAGAACTCATTTATCAATCTAGAAAGAATTCAGCAAAAATTAAGAAAGGTGGAACTTATATTGCTATAGAAGGACCACAATTTTCCACCTTAGCAGAGTCTTTGCTTTATAAAAGCTGGAAATGTGATGTGATTGGCATGACAAATATGCCAGAAGCAAGATTAGCTAGAGAAGCAGAACTAGGATATGCAAGCATTGCGATGGTTACTGATTATGATTGTTGGCATAAAGGCCATGATAATGTAACCGTAGCTCAAATAATATCAATTATGAAAAAAAATACTAGTAGCGTTAAAACATTGCTAAGGTCTATTTTTGAAAATTTAAATAATAAAAAAAAATGGAATTGGAGAGATAGTATTTATAACTGCTTAAACGAAGCCATTATTACTGATAAAAAAAATATTAGTAAAGAAGACAAAAAAAAATTACATATTTTCCTTAAAGGAAAATAATTATTTTATTTCACTCCATATTTTTCTATAAGATAAGTAAAATAAGAAAGTCATAGCCAAAAGAAATAAGACTACTTTTATACCTGAAATTCTTCTTTTTTCCATTTCTGGCATAGAAGCCCAAGTTAAAAAGGTTACAAGGTCAAGAACCTCTTGTTCTAAAGTAGGAGAAGTTCCATCTTGGTATTCCACATCTTCTCCATACAACGGTTGAGGCATTGCAATAATCTTTCCTGGCATGTATTTATTATAATAACCTTCTCCTACATCAATATTATCAGGTGGTTCTTCATAACCTAATAACAATGATCTTAAATAGCTTGGACCGTCTTTCCTAGCTTTAACCATAAGAGTAAGATCTGGAGGATAAGCCCCATTATTAGCAGCTTTGGCACTTTCATCATTATCGTATGGACCCGTAAAATAGTCAGAAGCTTTAGCCATTCTTTTCTCAACCAATCCCTCCTCATTAGGAATGGCATCCACCATGAATTGTGCTGCTATAGCGCTTATTTGACTTTTATTATACCCAATTTCGGATAAGTTTCTAAATGCCAAATGTTTTAAACTATGACAAGAAGAACAAATTTCAACATATACTTGAAGACCTCTTTGAGCACTATTCTTATCAATTTTTCCATAAAATTTATTAAACGAAAAATTATACTTTTCTGGTTTTGTTTCTAAGTCAGCGCAATAAGATTGTCGCATAAACAACATAATGCTAAAAAAAAATAAAAAATAAATAAATTTCATCAATTACTCTGCTAACACAGGTTTACTTATGCTAGAAGGCAGTGGTCTAGTCTTTTCAAAAAATCCTAATAATGGGAGTACTATCAAAAAGTGGGCAAAATAGTAAATAGTAGCTATCCTTCCTGTTATCAAATAAATGCCTTCTGCTGGCTTACTTCCAATCCAGCCAAGCAAAATTGCATTAATGGTAAAAATCCAAAATAACTTCTTATATATTGGTCTAAAAGTGGCTGATCTTACCTTACTCGTATCTAGCCAAGGCAATAGAAATAATACAAATATAGCACTAAACATTGCAATAACCCCACCTAATTTATCAGGTATTGCTCTGAGTATAGCATAGAAGGGTAAGAAATACCATTCAGGAACTATGTGTGCAGGAGTTTTAAGTGGATCCGCAGGTATATAGTTATCAGGATGTCCTAAATAATCGGGAGCAAAAAATACAACTGCAAAGAATATTGTCAAGACAAAGCTTAATCCGAACAAATCTTTTATTGTGTAATATGGATGAAACGGAATACTATCTTGTGGCCCTTTTCTGTCTATGCCAAGAGGATTATTAGAGCCGTGCGTATGTAAGGCTACAATATGTAAGATTACAACTCCAACTATAAGAAATGGAAATAAAAAATGCAGGGTATAAAATCTGCTTAATGTTGGATTATCAACAGCGTAGCCACCCCAAAGCCATTGAACGATGCTTTCGCCAATAACAGGTATAGCAGAAAATAAATTTGTAATCACTGTTGCTCCCCAAAATGACATCTGTCCCCATGGCAAGACATAACCCATAAATGCAGTAGCCATCATAAGAAGAAAGATAATTATACCTAACCACCATAGTAGTTCCCTGGGCGCTTTATATGACCCATAATAAAGGCCTCTGAATATATGTATATAAACAACAATAAAGAAAAATGATGCACCATTCATATGGACGTATCTGATAAGCCATCCATGATTAACATTTCTCATTATGTGCTCAATTGAATTAAACGCATGGTCAACATGTGCTGTATAATGCATAGATAAGATAATACCTGTGATTATTTGTAGTAAAAGAAAAAAACCTGCTAATGAACCAAAATTCCACCAATAGTTAAGATTTTTTGGGGTAGGATAATCTACTGCTGAATGCTTAAAAAAACTTACTATTGGGAGCCTATAATCTATCCATTCTACAATATTATTTTTTTTCTTTTCCACTGTAATTTAACCTATTAAAATTGTATTATCGCTAGTATATTTGTATGGTGGTACTTCTAAATTTTTAGGAGCAGGCCCCTTTCGAATTCTGCCAGATGTGTCATAGTGTGAACCATGACAGGGGCAAAACCATCCTCGATATTCTCCCTTATTTGAAGCTGGTACGCATCCAAGATGTGTACATATCCCTACTAAAACCAAGAATTTTGGATTTAATGCTCTATCTTCATCCTTTTCTGGGTCTAAAAGTTGAGATAACTCCACTTTGTTAGCCTCATCAATTTCTTTTTGGGAACGATGTTTTATAAATAGAGGCTTTCCTCTCCATAATACAGTTTTGCTATCACCTACTTTTAAACCCGATAAATCAATTTCTATTTTGGCTAATGCCTCAACATCCTTTGATGGGTTCATCTGATCTATTAAGGGCCACCCAGCTGTACCAGCAGCAATTACACCCATAGCTCCTGATGCTTGATGAATAAAACTTCTTCTTGTTTTTTTCTTTCTTTTCTTAGTGTCTGACATTATGTAATAATAATTATTAATATACATTTATAGTGATATTTATAAGATGTAAAGTGTTGTTTAAAATTCAAGTAAAAATTATGAAAAAAAAAAATTTACCTTCTAAACTAGAAACTAAAATATGGAAAGATAGAGCTAAAATATGTGAAAATTGGTTTTTTGAATTAAGAAATCTATTTAAGAATAAATTTAATAAATTAGAAAAAGATTATTGTAAGAAAAATTCTATTTCATTTCAAAACTTTAAGAAACATAAATGGGAAAAAGATATAATGGATCCATCTGCTGGAGGAGGCATTAGTTTAGTCTTAAAAGGAAACCTTTTTGAAAAAGTAGGAATTAATATTTCTACTGTAAATGGAACCTTTCCTAGTGACTATAAGAATTCTATAAAAGGAGCAAGTGTAGATCCAAGATACTATGCCACCGGTATATCTATAGTTTCTCATATGAAATCACCTTTTGTTCCTGCTGCTCACTTTAATTCTAGATTCATTATAACTAAAGATGCTTGGTTTGGAGGTGGATGTGATATTACACCTACTTATATGAAAAGCCATGTTAAAAAACATTTTCATGCCTCTCTCAGGAGTTTTTGTAGTGGTTATGATAAAGATTATTACAAACATTTTAGCAAATGGTGTGAAGATTATTTTTATTTAAAACACAGAAATGAGGAAAGAGGTATTGGAGGAATTTTTTTTGATCATCTCGAAGATAATTGGGATAAAAACTTTAACTTTACAAAACAAACTGGTTTATTTTTTTTAGAATATTATTCAAATTTGATTAAAAAATATTCTTATAAAAGCTGGACGGCTAAACAAAGAAAAAAGTTGATGAAAAAAAGAGGACGATACGTTGAATTTAACCTTCTTTATGACAAAGGAACAATGTTTGGTCTCAAAACTGGAGGTAATACTGATGCTATACTCATGTCCATGCCCCCCATAGTAGAGTGGGACTAAAGTAGAACTAAATATTTATTTTATTCAGTTTGTATAAACATTGTTTCCTAGTAGGCTTAAACTTTTTGTGTATCCACCAAATCTCTAGAATCCTGAAATATTTTCCTATTTTTCTACCTGTTACATTTTTTAATAATTTTATATCATTACCATTGACAGGCAGCACAGGAATTTTCCAAACATCGAGCACCTCTAAAATATTTTTTCTCTTTTTTAAGTCAAATATAGACAACTGTAGCTGATATTTTTTTTTAGCAATATCAGAACCGTAAAAATATTTTATTTTTTTTGCTTGTTCTGTTCCTTTAATTGGTTTTAAATCTTCACATACACTTAAAATAATTTTTATATCCTTGTTTGACATTCTGAGGTCCCTCGCTAGGCTTTCTTTATCAATTTTTGATTTTAGAAATAAAAAACAAATTCTCAATATTATGTCTTTTTCCAGTTTGTCTATTCTTCTTAAATTAATAAAAGATATCTTACTGAGGCCGTTTACTAAAATGTCTAAGACCTTCATTTTTTTCATTAAAGACAAAACAAAACCAGCATTTCTTGTAACAATTAACTTTGCGAATTCTAAATAAATTCTTTCTTTAGATATCTTATTAATTAAATTAATGTTATTTATACATGATTCTAAAGAATTTTTATCAAGTTGCTTTTTTTTATCATTATAAGTTGCTACAAATCTAAAATACCTCAAGATTCTAAGATTATCTTCTGTTATTCTCTCTAAAGGGTTTCCGATGAATTTGACTGTTTTTTTATTTAGAGCGTTCAATCCTTTATGAGGATCATATATTTTTCCATTAAAATTAGAATAAATTGCATTAATTGAAAAATCTCTTCTACAGGAATCAGAATAAAAATCGTCAGTAAATTCTACTTTCGCTCTCCTGCCAAAGCTTATTTTATCTATTCTTAAGCTAGTGATCTCTATTTTAAATTTCTCAATTTGCAGTGTAATAGTTCCATGCCCACTTGATATATCAAAAAAATTTATATTATTTTTTTTTAAGATTTTTTTTGTCTTGCTAGGGGTTAGAGATATAGCAAGGTCTAGGTCATAGGTTTTTTCATTGGTCAATGCACACCTAACAGCACCTCCTACAAACATTAGGTTATGATGACCAAAGATATCAAATAAGTTTTTTATTTTTTTATTTTTATGCCAGAACGGTAATTGTATATTTTTTTTTATCATTAGTTTTTTTAATTATTAGTAATGTGCCCTGGAATAACTTTTTCTCCATCAAAAGCAGGGGGATTATATTTACCTTTATTGTTATTTTCTAAAAACCTTAACGAGTAAATGCTAGATATAAAAAAAATGAATAAGATCATATAAAAAAATATTTTTTTTAAATTA
>PBGQ01000027.1 GCA_002720125.1 Rickettsiales bacterium
AATGTTGGGGTTGGAAAGTTCTAATTGTATATTTTTAAAAGAAGTTGCAATTTCTTTAAGTTTATTATCTATATTATTACTCATTTTTAAGGTAGCTTTCTAATTTGCTTTCACTAATGGTTTCCTGATTACCAGTCTCTAGATTTTTTATTGTCAGACTGTTTTTTTCTCTTTCGTCTTTTCCTAGAATTATGGCATATTTTGCTTTTATTTTATTCGCATATTTTAATGCTTTCTTTAGATTAAAATTTGTTAAAATATCGTATTTAAAATTTAACATAGCTATCTTACTTCTTGTTTCATAGCAATATGACAAAAGATTTTCCTCTAAAGGTATAAAGAGTAAAATTTTATTATTATCTTCATAACTTTTCAAAATTGAGCCAAGTCTTTCAATTCCTGCAGCCCATCCAGTTCCTGATATCTTTGGCCCTCCCAAATTTTCTAGTAAAGAGTCATATCTTCCTCCTGCTAATATTGCATGATTTTGTTTTTCATTAAGCGTAAACTCAAAAATGGTATGGCAGTAATAATCCAAACCTCTTACTAAGAGAGGTTCTTCTATAAATTCTATATCTAGTTCAGATAGAAAAATTTTTAGATTTTTATAATAATCCTTACTTTCTGTAGTAAGAAAATCATAGATAATAGGAGCATTCTTAATTACTTCTTTGTCTTGATGACTTTTAGAGTCTAAAATCCTTAGAGGATTTTTATCTAATCTTTTTAAACTGTCTTCTGAGAGCTTATATTTATTTTCTGCAAAGTATTGAATAATTTTGCTAATATAATTCTTTCTAGATTGAGTATCTCCTAAGGTATTTATTTTTAGGCTAATTTTATCAAGTATCTTGAACTCTTTGAGTAGTAATTTTGCTATATATATTATTTCTGAGTCGGCATAAAAATTTTCTGTATTATAATTTTCTATCCCAATTTGGTGAAATTGTCTCATTCGGCCTTTTTGAGGTCTTTCATATCTAAACATGGGACCATTATAATAAAGTTTTAATGGTAAACTTTGTGTTAATCCATTAGAAATAACTGCTCTTGCAATTCCAGCTGTTCCTTCTGGTCTTAGAGTTACTGAGTCATTGCTTTTATCTAAAAATGTGTACATTTCTTTCATCACAACGTCTGAGGTGTCACCTAAACTTCTTTTAAAAACATTGCTGTATTCCATAATAGGTGTTGAAAAAGGGTAGTAGTTATGTCTTTCCATAACATTGCTAAACTTATTGATTATAGTAGTATGATTATAAAGTTCTTTACCAAACGTATCATACATTCCTCTAATATTATTTATTTTCTTCATTAGATTTTATTTTTTTTTCTATAAGATCAGATATTTCTTGAAAAAGATCCTTATTTTTACATACGTGGCTTTTTTTTCCATTTAAATAGATTTGGTGACTGTTGTTTCCTCCTCCAGCAAGACCAATTTCAGTATGTTGAGCTTCCCCTGGCCCATTAACTATACAACCCAATATTGAAATAGTGATAGGTTCCTTTATGTTAGCGTATTTATCTTCAATTCTTTTAACTGTATTAATTACGTCGAACTGTTGTCTTGCGCATGATGGACATGAGATAACAGATAAACCAGTCTTTCTAATTCCTAAAGATTTTAAAATCTCTATTCCTACTTTCACTTCTTTGACTGGGTCATCTGATAACGATACTCTTAGTGTATCACCTATTCCCTCACTGATTAGTGTTCCTATACCCAAAGCAGACTTTACTGTGCCACCAATTAAACCACCAGCCTCTGTAATACCTAAATGAAGAGGATAGTTTGTATTATTAGCAAGTAGTCTATAAGAGTCTACAGCAAGATTTACGTTGGATGCTTTAACACTAATTTTAGTATTATAAAAGTTATGTTCTTCCAATATTTTTATATGATTCAACGCACTTTCTAAAAGCGCTTCTGGAGTTGCCCTATAATACTTTTTTATCAAATCTTTTTCTAATGACCCAGCATTAACACCTATTCTTATTGAACAATTATTAATTTTTGCAGCAGAAATAACTTTTTCTACTCTATCTTTCTTACCAATGTTACCTGGATTTATTCTCAGGCAGGCAGCACCCGACTCGGCAGCCTCAATTGCTCTTTGATAGTGAAAGTGAATATCTGCAATAATTGGAACATCAGTTTTATCTATAATCTTCTTTAAAGCATTGGTAGAAGAAACATCCGGACAAGAAACTCTTACTAAATCAGCACCGGCTGCTTCTAGTTTTTTTATTTGCTCGATAGTTGCATCTTCATCAGCAGTTAATGTATTAGTCATAGATTGAACTGTAATAGGGTTTTTTGAGCCAACCATAACTTTTCCAACACTAATTTGTCTAGTTTCTCTTCGTAAAATTTTTTTTTCGTAATAGTCCATTCTAATTTATTAATTTTCCTAAATTATATAACTGTTTATAGGTTTGTTTGTTCCATAATAGATATATTAAACTCATAAATAATATTGAAAAAAGTATGATAAGTGATCCATAAGAATTTTTATTGTCTGTTCCGGATTCTAAGGATACTTTTTGACCCTTTATTGAAAAAGAATCCTCTTTATAAAATAAATTATCTATCTTGCATTCATTTTCGCATTTCAAATATCTAATATAGCTGTTTAAAAAACCTTTAAGGTGCGGGTTGTCTATAAAATCTCTTTCATTAAGAATACCTTCTTCAAAACTTTTTAAAAATTTTTTTTTAATAATTAAATTGGTCGCTATAAAATCTATTTTTTCACCTTTTAGACGACGCTTTTTTTGCAAAAATGTTCCAAGTTCTTTAAATGATTTAAATACTCTATTTTCTACCATTTCTTTTTCTTGGTGATGATAATTTAAAAGTTTCATGTAACGATCTAATAGCTAGCTCTTTGTATTTATCATCTATTAAAACGCTAATTTTTATTTCAGAAGTGCTAATAACATGAATATTTATATTATTCTTAGCTAATTCAGAAAACATTTTATTTGCAATTCCTGCATTTGTTTTCATACCTAATCCTACTACCGATACCTTGCATATAGAAGTATTAATGATAACTTTATTATAGTTTAGCTTTTTTTTTACTAGATCCATTACTATTTTTGTTTTTGAAACATCTGTCTTACTTACGGTAAATCCAAAAGTTCCCTCTTTGTCAATGGAAGAACCTGACTGCACTATCATATCTACATTTATACCTTTTTTAGATAAGGCACCAAATATTAGCGCAGATATTCCAGGTTCATTTTTTATACCTAATAGAGTTATAAGTGCATCATTGCTATTATGAGCTATTCCCCTAATTATTTGATTTTCAAGGCTTTTATCTTCTTTTATTAACATAGTTCCTTTTTTTCCATAAAAACTAGACAATACTTGTAATTTTACATTATATTGCAATGCTATTTGTACTGACCTAGTATGCAAAACTTTAGCACCTAATGAAGATAATTCCAACATTTCTTCAAAATTTATCTTAGACATTTTTTTTGCACTTGGAACAATTCTAGGGTCGGCTGAATAAACTCCATCAACATCAGTATATATATCGCACCTATGTGCTTTTAACTTCGCAGCTAAAGCTACAGCAGTTGTATCAGATCCACCTCTTCCGAGTGTAGTTATTCTTCCCTCTTTGTTAATGCCTTGAAATCCAGAAATTACTGGAATTTCATTAAGTTTAAAACATTTTCTAATTTTATCCGTGGTAATATCTTGAATGTGTGAGTTGGTTATAGCATTTCCTGTGGTTATGGGAAGTTGCCATCCTTGAAAAGATTTTCCTTTTATTCCTCTATTGTTGAGTATAATTGAAAAGAATGAGCTTGATATTTGTTCTCCTGCAGACAATAAGGCGGATATATCATCACTTTTAACGTATTCATCTAATTTTTCTTCTAAAGATAATAATCTATTAGTTTCTTTTCCCATAGCTGAAACTACAACAACTACTTTATATCCCTCATCCATAGACTTTTTGATGTATGAGATTGCTCTATTTATTTTTGATAAATCTGCTAATGACGTACCGCCAAACTTTTTTACTATTATTTGCATTTAAATTTCTTTTTATGTATTACATTAATATAATAAATTAAAGGAGTATGGAATTGCAACAAAGTAATTTTGCCCAATTCGCTGACAGCTGGTGGGATAAGAATGGAGCAATGAGGATGCTACACTCTATGCACGAAACTCGAATGTTATTCATAAAGGAACGTATTAAGAATAGATTCAATAATTTTAAAGATTTCAAATCTATTATGAAAAATAAAACAATTCTAGATTTGGGATGCGGAGGAGGTTTACTTTCAGAAGATTTATCAAGGTACGATGCAAATATCATTGCAGTAGACTCATCAAAAGAGTTAATTAAAATGGCAAATGAAAGAGCTATTAAAAATAAAATTAAAATAGACTATAGAAATACTACAATTCAAAAGTTAGCTGAAAAAAAAAATAAATTTGATATCGTTATTTCATTAGAAGTCATTGAACATGTAAAAGATTATAGACCGTTTCTTAATAATATTTTCAAATGTATAAAACCAAATGGTATTTTAATCTTATCAACAATTAACAGAACTTTTTTTTCTTATTTATCTACAATTCTAATAGCAGAAAAAATTCTCAAGTTAGTACCAGATTCTATTCATGATTGGAACCTATATCTTAAACCTAATGAAATAATAGAGCATTGCGAAAAGTCAAAAATGCAATTAGACAAACTATCAGGACTATTTCCTATACCTAGTATGAGAGGAATACAATGGATAAGAACTAAAAATTATAGCTCAAACTATATCTTGTCTATAATCAATTAATTTTTTTCCTTAATCTTTCTTTTATTCTATCAGATGAACTTTTTTTTGCTTCTGTTTTTTCTTCTTTAAACTCTATCATCATACAGAGTTTGCTTATTATTAACCTTACAGATATCAGCATATCTTCAAACATAGAAAATGCTTCTCTTTTATATTCGTTAAGTGGGTCTCTTTGAGCATATGCCCTGAGTCCTATTCCTTGTCTCAATTGATCTAAGGCTAATAAATGAGATTTCCATTGTTGATCAAGTATTTGGACTATAAGTTGTCGCTGAATAGATTTAAAATTGACTTCTCCTATGATACTCGATTTTTCCTTTATTTTTTCATTTAGTTTTTCTAGTATTTCTACTTCAAGTTTATCCTTATCTAAATTTTTTAAACTCGAGATGTTTATTTCAGAGAGGTTTTTTATTTCTACTTTTATCTGCTCAAAATCAAGTCCATTTTCAAAATCATCAGATTGATTATTTTCTAATATATTTAAAACAGTATCCTTTAGCATGTCTAAAAATATTAAATCTATATTTTTTTCAGTTAGAAGTTCTAAACGTTGTTCATAAATTACTTTTCTTTGATCATTCATAACATCATCAAATTTAAGTAAATTTTTTCTAATTTCAAAGTTTCGATTTTCTACTTTAGATTGTGCTTTTTCTATAGCTTTATTTATCCAAGGATGATAAATGGACTCACCATCTTTAAGCCCAAGTGTTTTTAGCATTGAGTCTAACTTCTCAGACCCAAAAATTCTCATTAGGTCATCTTGTAATGAAATATAAAACTTAGAACATCCGGGATCACCTTGTCTTCCAGACCTACCCCTCAATTGATTGTCAATTCTTCTACTCTCATGCCTTTCGGTTCCTAAAACATAGAGGCCTCCAATTTTTTTAACTCTTTCTTGGTCAGTTTCTAATTTTTTAGATTTACTTTCACGATTATAATCTTTTATAGAGTTTTCTATATTACCTCCTAATTGAATATCAGTTCCCCTTCCTGCCATATTAGTAGCTATTGTAACTGCGTAGGGCTTTCCAGCTTGAGATATAATATTAGCTTCCTTTTCATGATACCTTGCATTTAATACCTGATGATTTACTTTTAATTTTTTCAGTTTTCTAGATATTAGTTCGGATGTTTCTATGTTTGTAGTACCTACTAATATAGGTTGACCTTTGCTGTGAACTTTGACGACTTCATCTAATACTGCGGCCCATTTTTCTTCACTCGTTCTATATATTTCATCATTATTGTCTAGTCTTATCATTACTTTATGAGTAGGTATCTCTACTACGTCTAAAGAATAAATTTCTGAAAATTCAGCTGCCTCAGTTTTAGCAGTACCTGTCATCCCTGAAAGTTTAGGATACATCCTGAAATAATTTTGAAAAGTTATAGAAGCCAGCGTCTGATTTTCATTCTGGATAAAAACATTTTCCTTAGCTTCAATAGCTTGGTGTAATCCTTCAGAATATCTTCTTCCCTCCATCATTCGTCCTGTAAATTCATCGATAATTATTACCTGATTATCCTTAATTATATAATCTTTATCTTTGTGAAATAAAAAATTCGCTTTTAATGATTGATTGATGTAATGAAGAATACTAATGTTTTTGGGGCTGTACAAATTTTTGTCTTTTATTATATTTCTTTGAAACAAAACTTTTTCAAAATTCTCAATGCCTAATGCATTGAGATTGATAGATTTAGATTTTTCTTCAATATCGAAATTCTCGGTGGAAAGATTTTTTACAAATTGATTAATTGTTTTATAGAGGTTAGTATTTTCTTCTATTGCTCCAGATATTATTAATGGCGTCCTTGCTTCGTCTATAAGAATGCTATCTACCTCGTCAATAATTGCATAATTGAATTTCCTTTGACACATGTCATTAGTATTGAATTTCATATTATCTTTAAGGTAATCAAATCCAAATTCATTGTTTGTTCCATAGGTAATGTCTGAGTCGTATGCTAACTTTCTTTGTACATCATCCATTCCCGAGAATATATATCCAACCTTTAAGCCCAAGAATTTAAAAATAGAACCCATCCACTCACTATCTCTTTTGGCTAAATAGTCATTTACTGTTACTATGTGAACACCCTTTCCTTCTAATGCGTTTAAGTAGGCAGAAAGAGTAGATACTAAAGTTTTTCCTTCACCTGTTTTCATCTCTGCAATTTTTCCATTATGAAGTGCTATACCACCTAGTAATTGTACATCATAGTGTCTTTGTCCTAAGGTTCTAACAGCTGCTTCTCTAACTGCTGCAAATGCTTCAGGTAATACATCCTCTAACTTGGTATCTTTTTTTAATAAATTCTTAAATTTTTGAGTTAAATCTTTTAGTTGTCCATCGCTGAGTTTTTTTATGCTAGATTCAAACTCATTTATTTTAAAAACATACTCTTGATATTTTTCTAATATTTTTTTGTTAGGACTTGAAAAAAAATTTCTTTTAAAGAAAGATAACATTTATTCTACAGTTTCTAATTTATAATTTATAAAATAATGAAAAATGATAATATACAATATAAACATATAATATAATGATAAACAAAAAAAATAAAATCAAATTTTTTTCTAAAGAGAACAAAATTGGTGGGTTAACCATTAAAACTTTTAAAGTTGGAATAAAATCAAAGTCAAGAGAAGATCTAAGTCTTATAATATTTGAAAAATTAGCAAGTATTTCTTCAGTTCTGACGAAATCAAAAACTAGTGCTGCTAATATTGAATGGCTTAAGAGTATTAAAAAGTATGGAAAGATAAAAGTATTGCTAGCACATTCAGGAAATGCTAATGCCTTTACAGGTAGAGAAGGATATGAAAATATTAAAAAAATTATTAAATTAATAGCAGAAAAATATAATTGCAAAAGAAAGGAGATAGTAGTTTCTTCTACAGGTGTTATAGGAGAACAACTGCCAATAAAAAAGATTTTAAATACAATCAGTAAGTCAGATAAAAAAGAAAATTTATTTCAGCAAAACTGGAAACTATTTGCAAAGTCAATAATGACAACGGATACTTTTCCAAAAATGTATTCTAAAAACATTATAATAAATAAAAAAAAAATTAAAATAATAGGGATAGCCAAAGGTTCAGGAATGATTGCTCCAGACATGGCAACTATGTTAGCTTTTATATTTACTGATGCGGATATTCCTTACTCTCTACTCCAAACAATGACTAATAATATTGTAAATAATTCCTTTAATAGCATTACGGTAGACGGAGATATGTCTACGAATGATATGTTTAGTATAATCTCGACAAATGAAAAAAAATGTGATGGCTTTAATTTCGATTCCCATGAGTTAAATAAATTAAAAAATAACCTAGAGAGAGTTGCAATTGAACTTTCTAAAATGATTATTATAGACGGCGAAGGAGCTCGAAAGTTAATAGAGATTAATGTTTATAGAGCAAATAGTAATAAAGATGCTAGATTAGTGGCAATGTCCATTGCAAACTCTCCCCTTGTTAAAACAGCAATTGCTGGAGAGGATGCTAATTGGGGAAGAATTATAATGGCAATTGGCAAGAGCAAAGCTAAAATTAAAAAGCAAAATATAAGTCTTAAAATAGGAAATTATAATATCGTTAAAAATGGAGAGGTTATAAACAATTACAATGAAGATAAAATAAACATTTATTTAAGAAATACCGAAATTAAACTTTATGTAAATTTAGGGCTCGGAAACTATCAAAGCAGAGTATGGACTTGCGATCTCACTAAAAAATATATTGAGATTAATGCTGATTATAGAAGTTGATTTCTATTTCGACCCAGTAAAAAAGTTGACACTTAGAGTATTTATACAATTTTTTTTAATTATAGCTGTCCTCATTTTTTGACAATAAGAGAGATAGTTATTTTTGCCTAAAAATAAATTTTCTCTATTCTCTAGTATATTGCTCTCTCCAATATTTCGAATAAAATTCCAAATTTCATTTGCTACTTGAACTTCAAGTAAAAAATTACTTTTATCTATCACAATATTTTTAAAACCTGCTATCTTTCCTATCTTTCCTAGTGATAATATATCTATAAAAGGAAGAAAACTTTTTTCACTTATTTTTGGAAATGAATTAAACAAGTTATTTTTAAATTCTTTAAGATTGTCTTCAGCATTTAAAACGCAAATAAACTTACCACCTTTTTTTAAGAGGTTATGAATTTTATTGAATGTTTTGACAATATCTTCAGCAGAAGAAATTGATAATATGGAAAAACAAAAATCAAATGAATTGTCTTTGAAAGGTGGATCAATTGAACTTACTACTTTTTTTATGTTTTTAACTTTTATGCTTTTATCAGACAAAGTATGATAATAATTCACCTTGAATTTCCTAGTTTTAATCAAATCTTATAGATGATTACTTCTTGCCCATAACTCCAATATATCGTAATTTTTTTTCTTATTAAGGTTTGCTCGATCCAAAATATCAAACGAGAGCTGTTTTAGAAAGTTGTCAGATTTTATAAAACTCGACCTGGATGCTCTTAAATGATTTAGCCTAATCTTTTTTATTCTAAACATTTTTGGCCAATATTCTTTGTTTAACAGAGCCAGAATAGTAACTCTCAACCTTTAATCTTTCGTAACAAATAAGTGAAAGATTTTCTGTAATATCTAGCAATTCTCCTGTTCTCAAAATAAAATCTTTATTTTTTGGCTTTCCAAATTTTTGATTGCCTTGACTAAACGTTTCGTATATGAAGTAGCCTCCGAGGCATAATGAATTAATTATAAAGGGAAAAATTTCTCTATTCAAAAAATTAGTAACTAATACTATATCAAATAATTTATTGTAAAGAGGCCAATTTTTTATATTTTCAACATCTCTACAAATTTTCTCAATATTACTGCCATTGAAACTATCCAAGTAAATTTTTGATATATCAACAGATACTACGTAAAAACCTAAATTAGAAAGAAAAACCGAATGCCTTCCTCTTCCACATGCTAAATCTAAAACTAGAAAATTTTTTTCGTAATTAATAATACTTAGGCAATAAAGAAGCCAATTAGAAGGTGATTTTATCATATACTATTGTAATTAATATTTTTTTAACAATATTTAATTTAATAGCATATAATACTTTAGGAATTAAGAATGATTTTATTTGATCTATGTTGCGAAAATAAACATACCTTTGAAGCTTGGTTTCCTTCATCAAAAAATTATGAAGAACAATTAAGAAAAAAAATGGTTAAATGCCCTATTTGTGATAATAGTAAAATAAAAAAAGCATTAATGGCTCCTAATTTGGGACAAACTAAAAAGAAAGAGGATACCTTTTCTTCTGTAGTAAAAGATAGCAAGAAATATGATTTAGCTAACAAAATAAAGAACATAAAAAAATATATTGAAAAAAATACAGAGGATGTTGGAAAAAATTTTGCAGAGGAAGCTAGAAAAATTTATTATGGCGAAAAAGGATCTAGGCCTATTAGAGGTCAGACCACTACAGAACAGGCTAAAGAATTAGAAGAAGAAGGTGTGCCTTTTTCAAAACTACCTTGGTCTTCAAGAGAAGATGCTTAAAATGGATATGTTTAAAAACAATAGTCTTGAAGACTGGCAAGAGCTAGTATCAAAAGAACTTAAGCATAAAAAAGACCTTTCCTCATTAATTTGGAATACTCCAGAAGGTATAAAAATTAAAGCGTTGTATACCCAAGATGATCTAGAAGGATTATCTCATATTGACAATTACCCTGGTTTTCCGCCATATACAAGAGGGACTAAGGCTACTATGTATACTGGAAGGCCTTGGACAATTAGGCAATACGCTGGTTTTTCTACAGCTCAAGAGTCAAATAAATTTTATAAAAATTGTTTAAAAGGAGGCCAAAAGGGTCTTTCTATAGCTTTTGATTTGGCTACTCACAGAGGATATGATAGCGACCATCCGAGAGTAGTAGGAGACGTTGGAAAAGCTGGAGTGGCTATCGACTCTGTAGAAGATATGAAAACTTTATTCGATGGAATTCCTTTAGATAAGATGAGTGTTTCTATGACTATGAATGGAGCAGTTCTACCTGTATTGGCTTCTTATGTAGTTGCAGCAGAAGAACAAGGTGTATTACAGAAAGAACTATCGGGTACAATTCAAAACGATATTCTTAAAGAATTTTTGGTTAGAAATACTTATATATATCCTCCAAAGTCTTCTATAAATATTGTTTCGGATATTATTTCATATACCTCTAAAAATATGCCAAAGTTTAATTCTATATCTATTTCTGGTTATCACATGCAAGAAGCTGGGGCTAATCAAGTACAAGAATTAGCTTTTACAATAGCAGACGGACTAGAATATGTTCAAACGGCTGTAGAAAGAGGGTTGGTAGTAGATAATTTTGCACCTAGGTTATCATTTTTCTTTGCAATCGGAATGAATTTTTTTATGGAAATAGCAAAGCTCAGAGCTGCAAGATACATTTGGGCTCACAAGATGAAGGAAATCTTCAATCCTAGTGACCAAAATTCATTAATGTTAAGAACACACTGCCAAACCTCTGGAGTATCATTAACTGAAAAAGATGCTTACAACAATATAGTAAGAACTACTATCGAAGGATTAGCTGCAGTCTTAGGAGGAACACAATCTTTGCATACTAATTCATTTGATGAGGCGGTGGCATTACCTACAGAAATGTCTTCTAGAATAGCTAGGAACACACAGCTTATAATACAGAATGAAACAGGAATAACAAAAACAATAGACCCTTTAGCAGGGAGTTATTTCATTGAAAATTTAACAAATTCATTAATAGTCCATGCGGGAAAATTAATAGATGAAATAATCTCTTTAGGCGGAATGACAAAGGCAATTGAAAAAGGCATTCCGAATAGACTGATAGAAAAATCAGCACTAATGAAACAATCTAAAATAGATAGTGGAGAGGATGTAATAGTAGGTGTAAATAAATATATAAATGAAAATGAAGAAGATTTTGATATTCTGGAAATTGATAATACCAAGGTAATTAAAGAACAAAAAAACTCTATAAATAGAATTAAAGCCATGAGAAATGAAGAAAAATGTCAATTTTTTTTAAATAAATTAAAGTCAACTGCCTCATCGGGTAAAGGCAATTTACTTAAAGCCTCTATAGAGGCGGTAAGACACAGGGCAACTATAGGAGAAATTTCATCTGCTTTGGAACAGATTTTCGGTAGATTCGAGGCAAAATCAAGTTTATCAAAAAATATTTACTCAGAGTCATTTAAAAATAAGGAAAAAATAAATAGTCTCAAGGCTAGTATTAGAGAGTTTAGTCTTAAAAGAGGAAAAAAGCCAAAAATGTTGGTAGCAAAATTAGGACAAGATGGACATGATAGAGGAGCTAAAGTAATTGCATCTTCTTTTGCAGATTTAGGTTTTGAAGTAGAGTTATCAAAACTATTTATTAGTCCTACAGAATTATTAAAAATAGCAAATGATTTAGAACCAGATGTTATAGGAATCTCTAGCCATGCTGCGGGTCACCTTACACTAGTTAAAGAGTTTATGGAGTTACAAAAAANCAATAAAAAAAAATTTCTAGTTATTTGTGGTGGTGTTATTCCAAAGAAAGATTATAATAAACTNAANAANATGGGCGTTTCTCAAATATTCGGACCTGGTACCAATATAACAGATGCGTCTTACAACATACTCAACTTAATAAAATATGGACAAAAATCTAATTTATAGTTGAATGATAACAGAATTTATATTAAACATTTGCGTATGTAACTGAGAGGAAAAAATGTCAAGAAAATGTGATTTATCGGGCAAAATAGTTTTGACAGGCAATAACGTTAGTCATTCTAACAACAAAACTAGGAGAAGATTTTTACCAAACCTTCAAGTCGCCAGTCTTTATAGCGAAAAACTTGATAAAAAGATCAAATTTAGAGTTGCAGCATCAACCTTAAGGACAGTAGAAAAAAATGGAGGCATTGATAACTTTCTAACTAAGGCAAAAAAAGACGTTCTGTCTGCTAACGCAAGAAAATATAAAAAAACTATAGAAAAAATAATATCTTCTGAAAAAACTAAAAAAGTTCAATAAGTTGTTTTGACATGACTTCAGCCAAATCATCGACGTCTAGAATGGTTACAGCTTTGTTATAGTATCTAGTGACGTCGTGCCCTATTCCTATTGCTAAAAGCTCAACATTAGATTTCTTTTCTATAAATTTTATTTTTTCCTTTAGATGTAGGTCTAAATAACTTGTCGTATTAGCAGATAATGTACTATCATCTACAGGAGCACCATCTGAAATTACCATTAGAACTTTTCTCTTTTCACTACGTATATTAATCCTCTTAAAAGCCCAATCAAGAGCCTCTCCATCAATATTTTCTTTTAATAAGCCTTCTTTAAGCATTATGCCAAAATTTTTCTTGCTTCTTCTTATTGGAGTATCTGCACTCTTATATATGATGTGTAATAGTTCGTTCAGTCTGCCTGGATTAGCTGATTTGTTTTCTTTTATCCAGAGATCTCTAGCCCTACCACCTTTCCATGAGTTAGTTGTAAAACCTAACACCTCAACCTTAACGCCACACCTCTCTAAAGTTTTTGAAATAATATCCGTAGATATTGCAGCTATTGTAATCGGTCTTCCGCGCATCGACCCAGAATTATCAATTAGAAGAGATACTACTGTATCTTTAAAATCGATTTCTGCTTCTTTCTTGTATGATAGCGAACTTTCTGGCGAAATTATAATTCTAGATAATTTACCACTATCTAGAATTCCTTCTTCCAAATCAAATTCCCACCATCTTTTTTGTCTAGATAATAATTTTCTTTGAAACTTATTTGCCAGAATGTTAATAGTATTATCTAATTTTTCAGTTTGTTTATCTAATTGCACTCTAAGTTTATTTATTTCATCTAAATTGCATAAACGTTCAGCAGGCGCAATACTATCATATCTATTCGTATATATCTTGTAAGTAAAAGCATCACTATTTTCTATATCGGGATTTAATTTATTCGAAATTTCTTTAGCATTATTATTATCATCTTCTTCTTTTATATTATTTTTATCCAGATCAATTTTCTCGTCACTTTCCTGTTCAATAGGAGTTTGCAATAAGTCCTCTTTTATTTCCTCAAAATCCTGATTTTCCTGATTTTTATCCTCTCCTGTATTTTTATCATCTTCATTATTATTTTTATCATTACTATCATCTTTTTCATTATTACTATCTTCATTTTTATCATAAACTAAATTAATCAAGTCTAGGGAAAGCTTGCTAAAATCTTTTTGGCTATTTATTATGCTTTTAAAATTAATATTTTTATTTTCAATTACTTTCAAGACTTTTTCTAAAATGGGATCACAATTTTTTTTTAAATTATTATCAATTTTATGATTATTTATTTTTTTTTTTACTACTAATTTAAAAGTTATATCTTCAGATAACTTTTCTTTGGCCTTAACTGCTTCTCTGACAATAGTTTTTTCTAAAAAATCAATATTATTTTTTACTCCTAGCATTTTTTCTGAACCTATTATTTCACATCTCAAACACTCTAATTCATTAAAAATACTTTCTCTCATCTTATTGCCTGGTAAGAATTTTTTATGAATATTTTGACTGTGATATTTTTCAATTAGTGATGCTGTATCACCTTCACCTCTAATTATATCTTTATTTACAAATTTCTTATTATACTCAACAGAGGAAAGACTAATATTATTTAGATTTTTTTTTTCCTTATTTCCAAATTTGATATTTATTTTTTTTTTATCAGATATAGCCTTTATTGTACTTTCAATAGATTTTTTAAAAGATTCAACTAAATTTTCTTTTCTTTTATTTGGAAGCATTTTCGTCAGTTGTTCTGTCATCAAGAAATCCTACCCATTCTTGAGGGAGATCTTTACCTAAGCATCTTTGGTAGTATTCTGCAATTATCGAGCGCTCGGCTTCATCACATTTATTTAGAAAAGTTACTTTAAATGCATAATCGAGGTCATCAAAAATAGTAGAATTCTCTGCCCAGGTTATGATAGTTCTCGGAGACATTAAAGTCGAAATATCTCCATTTTTAAATCCTATTCTGGTTAAATTAGCTAACTCTACCATTAATGGAATGTAGTCTTTTTTAAAGTTAGAAGAAAAATTTTTTATTTTTTCCTTTATAATCTTAATCTCTTGTTCTTTTTCTAGGTAATTAAGAGTGGATACAATATTCCATCTATCCATTTGACCTTGGTTAATTTGTTGTGTGCCGTGATACAAACCAGATGTGTCTCCTAGTCCAATGGTGTTAGTGGTACAAAATAATCTAAAAGAAGGGTGGGGAGTTATTACCCTATTTTGTTCAAGCAGGGTAAGTTTTCCCTCTACTTCAAGAATTCTTTGAATTACGAACATTACGTCTGGTCTACCTGCATCGTATTCATCAAATACTAACGCTGTTCCGTTAATAAGAGACCAAGGAATAATACCTTCTTTGAATTTTGTAATTTGGGCTCCTTTCTCAATGACAATAGCATCTTTTCCAATTAAATCTATTCTACTAACATGGCTGTCCAGATTTACTCTAATACATCTCCAGTTTAATCTAGCTGCTACTTGTTCTATATGGGTAGATTTGCCAGTACCGTGGAAACCTTGAATCATTACTCGTCTATTATGTTTAAAGCCAGCTAAAATTGATAATGTAGTATCCTTATCAAATATATAAGAATTATCTATAGAAGGAACATACTCATCCTTTTTAGAAAATCCAGGTACTTTCATATCAACATTCAAATCAAATAATTCTCTAACACTAAATTCTATGTCAGGTTTCTTTGACCTATCATTTATATCTTTGTTAATAATTTGTACCATTTTATCCTCTTTAAGATTTAAAAAACTCAAGTAAAATTGAATAAGATTCGTTTAATTTAATGATTTTTTCCTTATCTTTTAATTCATTAAGGTCAGGATGAAACTTTTTAACCATGGTTTTGTACTGTTTTTTTAAGTCATTTAAGTTTTTAGGCATGTCCATATTCAATGTTTCTAATGCCTGCCTAATTAAGCTAGTATTTTTACCTTCCTCTTTGGAAAACCCTTTTCCCTGGTCATCGTATCCAAAAAAATCGTGACTAAATTTATACTGTTTTACTTTTTTTCTTGTTTCTCTGTGCCACCGAGCATCCTCGGACAGTTCATCATAAATTTCTTCACTTGACCTACCTTTAAAATAATCCCAACCTTTGTTGTATATTTTTACATGCTCTAGGCAAAACCACTTAAATTCTCTTAATTTATCTCTTGACGAAGGAGCTCTATATTTTCCTTTCTCCTCACATTTATGCCATTCACAATACTTTGTTAATCTAAGTATATCTGACTCGTCAATGTCTTTTAGCCCAAACTTAATATTTTTATTTTTTAACATAATATTATATTATGTTTTTTTGAATGTTTAGCAAGTTTTGAGGAATTTTAGTGCAAAAATTTAGTGAAAGAAAAGAAAGAATAGAAGAAATTCTAAGAGAAACATTTAATCCAACTTTAATTAAAATTATAGACAATAGTCACTTGCATGCAGGACATAAAGGTTTTAATGAAAATTCAAAAGAGTCCCATTTATATATAAAGATGAATTCTAGTTTTTTTAAGGAAATGAAAAGAACAGAAATGCATCAGCAGGTTTACAAAGCCTTAGAGGAGGAGTTTGCTAGAGGATTGCATGCTTTAGAGCTGGATTTGGGATTTTAAAGATATTACGATATTATTTTTGATTTACTGATCTGAACCTTTGTAACTCTTGTGTTTGTCCTAGAAATAACTGTGAGTAGATAATTCTTTATAAAAAAATGCTCACCTTTTTCTGGAATTCTCTTAGATACGTTTATTATAAGACCTGCAATAGTTGAGGCTTCTTCTTCAGGAAATTTTAAGTTATGTAACCTATTCAAATCTCTTATTGTTACGTCCCCATTAACATGGATATTACCTTGATTATCAGACTTGTACATAACAGAGGGAAAATCGTGCTCATCTTCAATTTGACCCACAATTTCTTCAAGAATATCTTCAAGAGTAACTAGTCCTTGTAAAACACCATATTCATCGACTACAAATGCTATTTGCAATTGTTTTTCTCTAAAAGCATTCAGCTGTCCTGATAAGCTTGTGGTCTCAGGAACAAACCAGGGTTTTTGTAAAATTTTTCCCAGATTAATTTTTTTAGTTTTGACTAACATTCTTAGTAAATCTTTAACTAGAATTACGCCAACAATATTTTCTGGGTTTTTTTCCCAAACAGGTATTCTTGAAAAAGGTGTCTCATTTAATATTTCGAGTAATTTTTCCTCATTTTCTAAATTACTTATACTAAATATATCTTTTCTGTGAATCATTACCTCACTGATTTCTCTTTCATTTAAATCAAGAATGCTTTCTAGCATAAATTTGTTATCCTTTATCATTCCACCTTCTTTGTCAGCAAGTAAAATAGCACCCCTGATTCTATCTAAATCAGAACTTTTGGATTTAATTTTTTTGTTTTTAACTAGATATTTTATTGCAATATTTACAAAATGGTTAACTGGGCTAAGAAACCATATAATAGATTTTAGATAAGGTGTGTAATAAAGTAATAATTTATCTGGTTTTCTTATTGCATAGATTTTTGGAAGAACTTCAGCAAATATAAAAATAATTGATGTCATACTCACCGTGGAATAGAGAATACCAATGGTTCCAAATATTTTTACTAAGATATTTGTTGCTAACGCTGACGATAATATATTAACTAAATTATTACCTAATAAAATAGCACTGATTGCTATTTCTTTTTTCTTTACTATCTGTTGGGCATTGTATGATTTTCTATCTCCTTCGGTTACTTTTTTTTGTAATAAAGACTCAGAAATACTAGTAAGGGCTGTTTCAGAAGAAGAAAAAAAACCAGATAACAATACTAAAAAAAGTATAGTAATGAGTTGGAAATAAAAATAAAAATCATACATATTAGATGAAATCATTTATTGACATTAATATATAATTCTTTTTAATTCCTGTTGCTATATAAGTGTGGCCTATTTTATTACATAGTATAAATCTGATACTATTTTTCTTAACCTTTTTATCATTTTTCATTTTATTTAACATTTTTTCTGCACTCCATTTCTTTTCTTTACTAATATCAGATAAATTCACAGGTAAAGACATATCCTGAATATGTTTTTTGACGNCTTCATAATTTTTTATATCCAATTTACCTAAACGATAAGATAATCTCATTGCCATCAACATTCCTACAGCAACAGCTTCTCCATGTAAAACTTTATACTTAAGTTCAGATTCAATTGCATGAGCAAAAGTATGCCCAAAGTTTAAAAGCATTCTAATACCACTTTCCTTTTCATCTTTAGTTACTATTTCAGATTTTTTACGACAACACAAAAAGATTATTTTTGAAATAGTTTGATAATGTAAATTTAATATCTTCCTTTTATTTTTATTTAACCAATCAAAAAACTCTCTGTCATTTATCAAAGCATATTTAAGCACTTCTGCATATCCTGACAAGAAATCTTTTTTTGGTAATGAAGACAAAGTTAAAGGATCAATAAATACACACGCAGGTTGATAAAATGTTCCTATTAGATTTTTTCCTTCAGGTGTATTAATGCCTGTTTTTCCTCCAACAGAACTATCTACTTGAGAGAGTAAGGTAGTAGGAATTTGAATAAATTTTATTCCTCTTAAAATAATAGATGCCAAAAAACCTGATAAATCGCCAACAATACCACCTCCAAGTGCATATATAATATCTTGTCTTCTAACACCCTTGGCAATCATATTTCTCGATAGCTGGGATAAAGTATTAAAACTTTTACTTGACTCTCCAGGTTTAATTATAAATCTAAAACATTTAATATTTTTACTACTAAAGTATTTTTCTAATTCTGCTAAATATAATTTGCTGACATTTGAGTCTGTAACTATTAATGCTTTAGATTCTTGATAGTTTTTAAAATGATAGTCAGCAATTTTTTTAAAAATATTTTTATCAATTGTAATTAGATATTCTGAGTTTTTAATTTTTACATTCAGCTTTTTCATTTTTTTTTTTCTAAATATTCAATGATTTTTTTTTTTGATAATTTTAGTATTTCTGACTTTCCTAGAGAGGAAATATTAATATTAATATCAGCTTCGCTATATATTTCTTTTCTTTTGTTGAGAAGATTTTCCATTTCTTCTTTACTATTGAGTTTTGCAGCTATAGGGCGGGTATTTCTAGATTTTTTTATTCTACTAAAAATAGTATTTATATCAGCATCCAACCAAAGACTTATAGAGCTAGTTTTTATTTTATTTCTTACTAATTTATTTAAAAATGCTCCGCCTCCCATAGAAACTACAATATTTTCTTTTTTTTCAAGTAATTTAATTATTAAACCCTCCTCTAATTTTCTAAAATAATTTTCCCCAAATTTTTGAAAAATATCATTAATAGTCATTCTTTCTTTTTTTTCTATTTCCTTATCAGTGTCATAAAAAATCATATCTAATTCTGTTGACAACCTCTTGCCAATTGTTGACTTTCCTACACCCATAAAGCCTATTATTGAAATAGGTCTGTACTTAAGCAAATTCTTTATTTTTTGATTTTCCAAAATTAAATTTAAATATTTATTTCCGAATTAAAGTATTTTTGTAAATATAAATATAATATACAATATTATTTAATTTTTTTATAATATAAATATGATAATAAAAAAAATAATAATTTTGCTTTTTATAACTATAATATCGCTTAGCATATATGTTGTTTTTTTCTGGGACATACCGGCTNCAACAAAAAAAATAGAAAAAAATTTAGAAATTCACAGATTTGAAAAATAATGAATAATTTTTTAATAGTTCTTTTTTGTGTCCTGATTTATGGAATATCTTTTATTAGTATATCACAAGATGGACCAAAAGATTTAATAAACGTTGAGGAAGAGAATCTACCTAAAGAAGAAAATAAAGAGAATTTAATCAAAGAAACAGAAACTATAAAGCAAGAAGATAATTTCCCATTTTCTCAAACTATTGAAGAACAAGATAACAATATAGAACAGCAAGTAATAATAGATGATATACCTAAAGAATTTAATAATTGGTATGGAGTTTTATCTAGTAAAGATGGAGGACTAGGTTGGTTAATGTGGGGTGATACGGAATACAAATTATCGATAGATCTTCTAAGAAGCTTACCTACAAACGTAAATTCTTACTCGATACTTAATCTATATTCTAACTTATTGTTATCGCGTGCACAAAGCCCAATTCTTCTAGAACAAGAGAAAAATGATGGTATCAATATACAGAAATTTCAGCACGAGTATTTTGATGAAAAAATAAGGCTTATGGTCGAATTGGGATTGACAAAAAAAATTAGACTTTTAGAAGAAAGTATACCATTGGAAATAAGGGATTTTTTGTTTAAAAAAAGACTGCAAGCCATTAGATTTGAAAGTAATGATATTTATTATATTTGTCAAAATATACAAAGTAGATTAGATGATAAAATTGATGAAATATTTAATAGAAAGATTTTAATCTCATGTAATATAGCAAAAAACAAGAATAGTGAGGCCTTACTTGCATTAGAATTACTAGAAAACGATCTTGAGGAAGAAGACGATTTTCTAAAAATATCCAGACAACTAATAGAAGGTAAAAACAAAATAGATATAATTTTTAAAAATTTACAAAAACCTTTAGGAAGAATTCTCAGTCTAAGTGATAAAGTAAATGCAAAAAAAGAGTTTATTAAAAAAGAATTTCTTTTAGATAANCTTATATATAAAATGNAATTATATGATGCTAAAGANCAACTNGAGTCTTTNGAAAAGTTGGTTCAAAGAGGAACATATGAGCCGAAACTTCTGAAACAGAGTTATATTAATTTTCTAAATAATTATGACGATGATTACTTAAGTAATTTAGACACAATTGGAAAGAATTCAATTGAGATTCGCGCTTATTTATTCATGAAATCAATGATAGCAACTGATGAGATAGATAAAGCAAAAAGTCTTTCCTTGCTATGGAAAAAAGCAAGGGAAACTGGTATTGAAAAAGCTATTTCTTATATTACCTCTGATATGATATCTGTGATTTCTCTNGAAAATAANCTNAACTGGTTCCTTTTACCAGCAGCAAAAAATTTACTCTTATCTAATCAAAAAGAACAGGTAAAAAAAATATTATTCAATGGGCAGCTAAACCTTAATGATAGAGCTTCATTGGATGCAAATTTTTGTAAGGCATTATTGCTATTATATGTAAAGGATCAGGATTTATATATTTCAAATAGCCAAAACCTACCAGACGTAAATTTTTTATTAGAAATTTTACTTAATGATATCAATACGAGTAAAGAAGATTTGGAAAAACTAGCTCTTGTTTTAAAGGCCTTGAATTTCAAAATCAACGACCAAATATGGAAAAATTTTATCTTTGAAGATAAAACCAAGAAAAAAAATAATGATTTAACAAGCAATTTTCAGAGTCTTTTTATACATCTAGAGTATGCAGTAAGTAAAAAAAATAAGGCAGAGGTAGCTTTGATATCAGCCATATTACTATCTAATTATTTTGAAAAAAATGATTACAGCAGTCTTTTCCATGCACTCAATGCTCTTGAAAAATCTGGTTTAGGAGAGTTCGCTGAAGAGATAGTTATTGAAATTAGTACAAAGTTCTTTTGATAAATGACAAAATCAAGTAACAAAATGGATAACTTAATAGAATTATTTTTAGATAAAATCATAACAGAAAAAAACCTATCGAAAGCGTCGACTTATGCATATGAGACGGATTTAAAGCATTTTTCTAAATTCCTATCAATAAAAAAAAAAAGTTTTTTGAGTATTACAGAAGAGGATTTTTTAAGTTGGAATAAATATCTTATTGAAAAAAAATACAAAATTAATTCAAGAATCAGAAAATCTTCTGTAATCAGTCAGTTCATGAATTTTCTTTTTCTAGAAAAATATTCTGATAGAAATTTCTCTAAAAAAATTTCTGTACCAAAGCACAATAAAACTTTACCAAAATTGATAAGTGAACAGCAAATTCTTAAATTACTAAATTATCTAAAAAAAAATAATGACGACCATAGAAAATTGCAGACTCTAGTAATAACTGAACTATTATATGCTACAGGAATGAGGATTACTGAGTTAGTAACACTCAAAAAGTCCGCAGTTTCTGATAATCTAAATAATATTTTGGTGCTAGGAAAAGGAATGAAGGAAAGAGTCGTTCCTCTAGGAGATGAGGCTAAATTAGTCTTGAAAATCTATCTTGATAAAATTGAAAGAGACTCTTTCATTAAGGAAAAAAATAAAAGAGGATGGCTGTTTCCTTCAAGGAAATCTCACCTAACAAGACAAGCCTATTTTTTAAACTTAAAAAAAGCTGCTATTCAAGTGAACATTGATCCAGCTAAAGTGTCACCGCATGTTTTGAGACATGCATTCGCATCTCACATGTTAAATCATGGCGCAGACCTAAAAGTCATTCAATACTTTTTAGGACATGAAGATATCTCGACTGTGCAAATTTATACCCATGTTAATTCAAAAAAAAGTTTAGAGGCATCAAAAAGACATCCTCTAGCAAGAGTTTTACCAAAAAAATGATTTATGTTATCTTTTGATATGGATATAATTAGCAAGATAAATAGGTTAAATAGATCGCAGCTAGCGGTTCCCGCTATAAGAGAAGATTTTTTCGAAAAAGCAGCAAAAAGTAATAGTGATGTAGTATTTTTGGACTTAGAGGACTCGGTCTCAATAAAAAATAAGAAAAGAGCTAGAGAATTAGCTGTTCAAGCAATTAATGATATTGACTGGGGAAAAAAAACAATATCTGTAAGAGTAAATGCATTTGATACAGAATTTTTTAGAGAGGATATTAAATTCATTTTTGAGAATTCGAATGAGAGGTTAGATCTAATTATGATACCAAAAAGTGAGAGATTAGATGATATTTTAGAAATTAATAGATTAGTATCTGTCATCGAAACAAAAAAAAGAAAAAAGAAAAAGATAGGTTTTGAATTAATAATAGAAACGGCATTAGGTTTAATAAATATAGAAAAACTTGCAATGTCTACAGACAGAGTGGAGTCACTTCATTTCGGATCAGCAGATTTAGCAGCATCTATGGGAGCGAAAACAACTAGCATTGGTGGTGTAAACAAAAACTATGGTATTTTAGAAAAAACTAATGGTAAAAAAAATAAGACAAATAATTTCTACTTAAATGATATGTGGCACTATGCTTTATTCAAAATAGTTTTGACTGCAAGAGCTTATGGCTTGAGAGCTATAGATTGCCCATATGGCGACTTTACTGACAACGAAGGCTTCATAAATATTGCTACAAATACATATTCCTTAGGTTTTGAGGGAAAAATGGTTATTCATCCACAACAGGTAGAGTTAGCAAATAAAGTATATTCACCTTCAGCACTTGAAATAGAAGAAGCAACTAATATAATAAAAGCTATGAAAGAGGCTGAAGCAGAAGGAAAAGGAGCTATTGCAATTAATGGAAAATTATTAGATATTGTATCTATTAAGCAGGCAAAGAACATATTAAATATTGCAAATAAGATTGCCGAAGGAAAAGAATAATTATGAAACTATTTCTTGATTTTGAAACAGAGGTTGCAGACCTAGAGGCAAAGATAAGTGAATTGCGTCATTTAGGCGACGGAAATGGTATTAATATACTTAATGAAATTACTAATCTTGAGTTTAAAGCAAAAAATATTCTCAAAGAAAAATATTCTAACCTTACTCCTTGGCAAAGAGTTCAAGTAGCGAGGCATCCAGAAAGACCTCATACTCTAGATTATTTGGAAGAGATTTTTAGCAACTTTGTGAGCCTAAGCGGAGATAGAAGCTTTGCTGAAGATCATGCTATAGTCGGGGGACTAGCAACTATCGATGAAATATCAGTTATGGTGATAGGACAAGAAAAAGGTGCAGATACCGACTCAAGGGTAAAAAGAAACTTTGGAATGGCCAGACCAGAAGGTTATAGAAAATGTACAAGGCTAATGAACTTAGCAAATAAATTTAGATTACCAATAATTACTTTTGTTGACACAGCTGGAGCATATCCAGGAATTGGAGCTGAAGAAAGAGGTCAATCACAAGCAATTGCAAAATCCATAAAAACCTGCCTGAGTGTTGAGGTTCCAATTATAAGTATTATCATAGGAGAAGGCGGTTCGGGTGGTGCAATAGCCATAGCGACTGCAGACAAAGTCCTAATGTTAGAAAATTCCATATATTCAGTTATTTCTCCAGAAGGTTGTGCTTCAATTTTATGGAAGGAGGAGGGTTTTGATGAAGTTGCTGCAAATAATTTAAAAATCACTTCTAAAGATTTAAAGGAAATGAAAGTAATAGATACAATTATCAAAGAACCTGTAGGAGGTGCGCATAGGAATAGAAAAGAAACGATAACAAATGTGCAAAAAGAGATCATAGCTAATTTAAAAGATTTATATGCTACAAATGGTAAAGAATTATTAGAGAATAGAAGAAAGAAATATTTAAACCTTACTTCTTAATTACACAACTATAAATTGTCCATACTTAAAAAATTTTTATTACTTAATAATTTTAATGATAGGGATCATTTTTACCGTTTGATATGTATGAATAAAAGTTTAGGTTTTGTTCATTCTTATACAGTAGAAATACTTTTAGCTTCAAGAATAGAATTTGAGATTAGAAACAAAAATATCATTTTCAAAGAAATAGGATACAAAAAGCTTAGTAAAATTTTTGAGAATATAACGGAGTTATTATTTTCTAAAAAAATTATAAAGAATTTAACCGGTGAAAAATTTCCATGTACAGATTTTCTTGGAAAAAAAGAATATTTTAATTTAGATAGATCTGCTGTAGAGGTTTTTGGCATAAGAGGATATGGTGTTCATTTAATAGCCTATTTAAAAGCTAAAGAAGGTATCTTAATTTGGACTCCAAAGAGGGCTAGTAATAAAAGAGTTGAGCCTAATAAATATGATAATACTATAGCAGGAGGAATAGCCTCTAAAGAAACTGTCTTTCAGGCTTTGAAGAGAGAGTCTGACGAAGAAGCTGGTATAGGAAGTGCTTTATTACAGAAAGTCAATTCTGCAGGTACTATTAGTTACAATTGGCGAAATAATAAGTATACTTTACGAAGAGATACATTATTTTTATTCGATCTGGAGGTTAATGATAAATTTATTCCTTTTTGTAAGGATGGAGAGGTGAAGAACTTTAAATTATTAAATTGGAGTGCAATTCTAAAGAAAATTAGAAAAACAGACTCGTTTAAAAGAAATTGTGCACTGGTAATTGCTAATTTTTTTATTAGAAAAGGCCTTCTAACGCCGAAGAATGAACCAAACTATGAAAGAATTTGTTGTCTAATGAATTTATAACTTCGCATAAATCTTTTTTATTTCTGAAAGTGCTGTTTCATCTTCTATAGTAGGAGGAGTTTCATATTTATCACCATTTAAGATCTTAGCTATAGTTGCTCTTAAAATTTTACCAGACCTAGTTTTAGGAAGCAGACTGACTACGTAAGACTTTTTATAGGAAGCCACTGGTCCCAACTCATCTCTAACAAGCTGTATAGTATCATCTAATATATTTTCCTCTGAGCCTTTATATTCACTATTGAGAACCAGAAGTCCTAATGGCACCTCACCCTTTATATAGTCCTTGATCCCAACTACTGCACATTCGGCAACATCTTTGTGAGAGGTTAATATTTCTTCTATTGAACCTGTGGATAATCTATGTCCCGCGCAATTTATAATATCATCAGTTCTAGACATTACTGAAATATAACCTTCTGAGTCAATAATTCCTGCATCAGAAGTGTCGTAAAAATTTTCGAACCTACTTAAATAAGCTTCATAGAATCTATTTTTAGAGTTCCATATACTGTTGCTACAACCTGGAGGTAACGGAAGTTTTATCGCAAGATTTCCCATAGTATCTTTATCTAACTCTTTACCATTGTCATCTAATACTACTACATCAAAACCTGGGGCTGGTTTTCCTGTAGACCCTGGTTTTATTTGAAATAACCCTAGTGCATGAAAGTTTCCTGCAATCGACCAACCAGTTTCAGTTTGCCACCAATGGTCTATTACAGGTTTTCCGATTAGATTTGTTGTCCATTTTATGCTTTCAGGGTCGGCCCTTTCTCCCGCTAGATAAATACTTTTTAAATGTTTCAAGTCATATTTTTTTATTTCTTTTCCTTGAGGGTCTTCTTTTTTTATAGCTCTTATAGCAGTAGGAGCGGTAAACATACAATTTACTTTATATTCAGAAATGACTCTCCAAAATTGACCAGCATCAGGAGTCCCTACTGGTTTTCCCTCATACAATACTGTAGTACAACCTAAAAGAAGGGGAGCATAAACAATATATGAATGACCAACAACCCATCCGACATCTGAAGCAGCCCAATATACGTTGTTAGAAGACATTCCATAGGTCATTTTCATACTGTTATATAAAGCTACCGCATGGCCACCATTACTTCTCACAAGTCCTTTTGGTGTTCCTGTAGTCCCAGAAGTATATAGTATATATAGAGGATCGCTAGAATTTAAAGAGAGACAGTCCACTTTTGCATCTATATCAATAAAAGAAGACCATTCTATATCACCTTTTCTATTCATTTCGCATGTAAACTCTTCTCTTTGATAAATTACCTGAGCATTTGGTTTATGGGAACTCAATTCTATTGAATTATCTAGAATTTTTTTATAATTAACAATACGATTTGGTTCTATTCCACAGCTTGCAGATAAAATAATTTTTGGTTTAGCGTCATCAATTCTGTTTGCAAGTTCGTTTGAAGAAAATCCTCCAAATACTACTGAATGGATTGCGCCTATTCTAGAACAGGCTAACATAGAAAAAATAACTTCTGGTATCATTGGCATGTAAATAATTACTCTGTCGCCTTTTTTTACCCCAGCTTTATTTAAAGACGCTGCCAAGGAAGATACTTTTTTTAAAACAGTGTTATAAGTAAAGCTATCTTTTTTACTTGTTACAGGGCTATCATATATTAAAGCGGTTTTATTTCCCTTTCCTTCATTCACATGTCTATCAACACAATTGTAACAAGTATTAATTTTTCCACCACTGAACCATTCATAAGAAAAGGAATCTACTTTTTTTAAAACTTTTTCCCATTTTTTAAACCATACTAAACTTTCAGCTTTTTCTTGCCAAAATTTTTCAGGATCGGACTTCCAATTTAAGTAGAATTCTTCATAATTCATTATGGTATGATATCACCCTTTCTATTATAGAAAGGGTAATATAAAAGTTAAATGTTTACTACTCTCTATTTCCAAAGAGCATTAAAAGATATTGAAACATAAGTAAGAAATCTAGATATAATTTAAGAGCNCCCATTACCGCTTTTTTAGTGACTGCTTCAGAATTTTCGTTAGCTACATAAATTTCCTTNAGCATTTGTGTGTCGTATGCTGTAAGACCTGCAAAAATTATAACACCGATAATAGACATAGCAAATTGCAGGGCAGAGGAACCTAGAAAAATATTTACAACAGAAGCAATGATTAATCCTATTAGCCCCATCATCAGGAAAGAACCCATTTTTGCAAGTGATCTTTTTGTAGTATATCCCCATAAGCTCATTGTTAAAAACATGGATGAGGATATAAAAAAGACTCTAGCTATAGTAGCACCAGTGTAAACCAAAAAAATGCTTGCTAAAGAAATTCCATAACAGGCTGCCATCAGCCAAAAAAGATTTTGGGCTGTGCTTGCTCTCATTTTATTAATACCAAAGCTCATCCATAAAATAATCCCAAGAGGTGCAAACATTACTACATAAGCCAAGGGAGCCTGCATTAAAGATATAACAATAGCATTACCAGAAATATAAGCATTAGAAAATAACCAAGCAATCACTCCTGTAATTCCAAGACCAGCTGTCATATATGAATAAACTCGTAGCATAAATTTTCTTAAACCTTCGTCTGTAGATGATAATGACGAAGCTTTGGACCTAATGTTGAAATCATTAGTATATCTACCAAATGCCATTAGAAACTCCTTTCAAAATTGTTAATATATACTAATATATGTCATTTTGATGTTAATATTCAAGAATACTTTTAAAAATTATATAAGGATAGTAAAATGGAAGAAATTTTAAAAAAATACTTCATCGAGAACAATTGGAAAATTAATAGTGATAATTCCGTTGAAAAAGACTTCGTATTTGCAAATTTTATATCTGCTTTTACCTGGATGACTAAAATAGCATTAAGCGCTGAAAAATTAGATCATCATCCAGATTGGAAGAATGTATTTAATAGAATATATGTAAATTTAAAAACACATGATAAAAACAAAGTTACAGAAAAAGACTTAGAACTTGCAAAAATTATGGATGAGTCCTTTGAAAGAGAAAAATAAACTTAAAATTACAGTAAGCATTATTGGCTATCTTGGTCTATTACCTTTTATTATAACTACATTTGGTATGTATGCCTTTTATGAACAATACTACTCAATATTACACAAATCGTTATTACTTTATTCATCTTTAATAATATCATTTTTAGCCGCTATTTATTGGGGCATAGTATTGACTGTAGATAACTCAGAAAAGTCATATAGCTCTTTAGTTTTTTCAGTATTTCCTCTTATTCTAATATACTTAATAAATCTATTTGATTTTGAACTTTCGATAATAATTCTTTTTTATTTGTTGTTATTAAACTTTATATTTCTATTTGAAAATCTTAAAAAAAAGTATACAAAGATACCTGTTTGGTACTTAAAACTGAGGAGAAATCTAAACATCTTATTGAGCATTATGTTTGTCCTAATTTTTTTTAAACTATAATTTTAAATCTATATTTCTTATTGCTAGTAAACAACCTGAGATTATAACAAAAATTGAACCAACAACAACAGAGAGACCTATTTCTTCATTAAAAACTAATACACCCAAAACTATTCCAAATATTACCTTAGAAAAATCAAATGGCATTACCACACTAACATCAGCCTCTTTGAGACCAATAATTGTATAAAATTGTGCCAATAACCCTGAAATAGTTGCTATAAATGCATAAGTAAAATCTAAAAAGCTAGGAAGTTTTGATATAAATGCATAAGGTATAATAAGAATTATAAGAGAAATAAAGTTAAACCAAAATTGTATTACNANTGCATNATCANANTTTGATANTCGCTTAATAATAATTTTAGCTATNGATAACATTAATGTTCCCANTAATGCATAGGTATANAATATAANATTATTANCGTNATTATTAAATCCTATTACTATAATAACACCAATATACCCNAGAAAAATAAGNNCTAATGATNGTAAGTTTATNTTCTCTTTTAAAAANANTATAGCTAANGGNANTATNAAGAAAATTTTNGAGAAGGATACTATTGAAACATTTGATAAAGGTAATTTGCTAATTGAATAAAACATTAAAAACATTGCAAAGAGACTTACTCCTGCTCTAATAAAGTGGAGGTAAAATATTTCTGTATTATATGTTAATTTTTTTTTCTTTAAGATTAAATATAAAATAAGAAAACCAATAAGAGTTCTAAAAAATATTATTTCTAAAACTTCCAAGCTGCTACTGCTCAATTTCACAAATACGCCCATTACTGAAAAAAAGAAAGATGATAATACTATATAAATAATTCCGCTAAGAGTTTTGTTTTTGATTGAGGTGTTTTTAATCACTGAATTCTTTTTGCAAGCAATGAAGGTGTTTCTTTATTACCTGCTTTCTTCTCTCTGCTTATTATATAAGTACTAGATAAAAAAATTAATAATCCGCCTAACCAAACTGTAAGATCTGTTTTTTCTTTGAATAAGAATAATGTTAAAATAACTGTTATAGGCAAACGGGAATAATCAAAAATTAAGACGTAATTTGCNTCCGANAAGGAGAAAGCTTTTGTAATNGCAAGGTGGGCAAGNATTGCAACAAAGCCNGTCATAATTAAAAGAAAGCAATCGAAGTAAGTAGGAGTATTCCAATAAACTATACAAGGAAATAGAGACATTATTGCGAGAAGTAAAGGCATGTAAAGGACAACTGCATTTTGATGATCTAATATTGATAGTTTTTTAATAAATATTGCAGCTAACCCCATTAATATAGATGCAATTAGAGCTGCAAAAATATTAATATCGAATCCTAAAAGACCAGGTCTTATTATGATTATAGCGCCAATAAAAGAAAAGATTATTGCAATTACTCTTCTTCTTCTAACTTTTTCTTTGAGTACGAATACAGCAAATATTGCTCCAAAAACAGGCGCAGTAAAGTTAATTGCAGTTGCTTTAGCCAATGGAATATTCGAAATTGAAAAAAACCATAAATACATTGCTCCTATCGCTATTATAGACCTAAAGAGTTGTAGTTTGATCGATTTTGTCTTTAAGCTTTCTAATCCATCTTTATATATAAATGGAATTAGAAATATAACCGCAAAAAAGGATCTAAAAAAGATAATCTGAGAAAGGTGATAGTTTTCAGATAAGTACTTGACTAATGTGTTTAATATTACGAAATTGACAGATGAGACTATCATCCATAAAGCAGATTTAATACTTGATGACATTATAAATTTTTTATACTCTGAAACTATATCATGAACAATTCTGATAACAATAAATTTTATAATAATGCTAATGACGCATTAACGGATTTGCTTTTTAATGGCATGACTATTATGTCAGGGGGCTTCGGTCTTTGCGGATTACCAGAGAATTTAATTTTATCTTTAAAAGANAGTGGAGTACAAGATTTGACAGTTATTTCTAATAATGCAGGNACAGAAGAGCATGGACTNGGTTTATTACTTGAAACAAGGCAAATNAAAAAAGCAATATCTTCATATGTNGGNGAAAATAAACTATTTGANAAACAATATTTATCTGGAGATATAGAACTAGAATTTAATCCACANGGAACNTTAGCAGAAAGAATAAGGGCNGGAGGAGCAGGTATACCTGCTTTTTTTACTGCTACAGGAGTGGGAACGTTAGTAGCAAAAAATAAAGAAGTTAAAACATTTAATAAAAGAGAATATATTTTAGAGACAGGATTAACGGCAGATTTATCTATAGTAAAAGCTTGGAAAGGTGATAAAGCAGGCAACTTGATATACAGAAAGACAGCTAGGAACTTCAATCCAGTAATGGCTACAGCAGGAAAAGTTACCGTAGCTGAGGTCGAAGAAATTTTAGAGGAAGGAGAGCTTGATCACGATAATATTCATACTCCAGGAATCTATGTGCAGAGAATTATAGAAGGTAAAAACTACAGTAAAGCAATTGAAAACTTAGTATTTAGGGAGAAATAATTGGGATGGAATAGAGAAGAAATGTGTAAAAGGGCTGCAGAAGAATTAAAAGATGGATTCTATGTTAACTTAGGTATAGGAATGCCAACTTTAGTAGCAAATTTTATTCCGAGCAGAAAAAAAATTACTTTGCAAAGCGAAAACGGTATGTTGGGAATGGGACCTTTTCCAGAACGTGGAGATGAAGACCATGATTTAATAAATGCAGGCAAACAAACCATAACATCACTGCCAGATACTAGTTATTTTTCATCAGCTGACTCTTTTGCAATGATAAGAGGAGGACACATAGATTTGTCAATACTCGGAGCAATGCAGGTTTCCCAAAAAGGTGACCTAGCTAACTGGATGATACCTGGAAAGATGGTTAAGGGCATGGGGGGAGCAATGGATCTAGTAGCAGGAGTNAAAAGGGTAATTGTTTTAATGGATCATTGTGCAAAGGACGGATCCCCAAAAATTGTAAATAAGTGCAGCTTGCCATTAACAGGAGCTGAAGTAGTAAACTTGATAATTACAAATTTGGGTGTGTTTCTTATAGATAATGGTATAAAATTATTAGAGTTTGCTACAAATGTAAAAAAGACGGAAATAATCAATTCTACCGAAGCGGAAATAGAATTTCCCTCTACTGACAATCTAAAATAATTTTTCCAGTATTTTTTCTTTCGATCAACAAATTTAATGCTTTTCCTGCATCTTTTAATTTGAATTCCTTGTATACAGTTGGATTAATTTTTTTATTAATAAATAAATTTTCTAAAGCTAAAAAATCTTCCTCAATTTTTTTAGGGTATCTATAAGCGTATTCCCCCCAATATAGGCCTTCAGCTCTAGCATTCTTTAATAGTAATCTATTTGCTGGTAAATCAGGTATCTTTCCTGAAGCAAATCCTACGATAATAATTCTACCATTCCAATTTAAGGTTTTAACGACATCAAGCGTTGCTTGCCCTCCTACCATATCTATGACTAAATCTAAACTTTTTATCCCTAGTTCTTTTAATTTAGTTCTAATTATATCTTGCTTGTAATTAATTACATAGTCTGCACCATGGCTTAAGCAAACTTCTAATTTTTTAATGTCTCCGCCACAAGCTATTACGGTTGCGCCGTATGCTTTAGCTATTTCCACAGCAGCTATACCTACGCCACCTGTCGCTCCTAATATTAAACAAACATCATTCTTTTTAATATTTCCTTTTTCCACTAAAGAACTAAATGCAGTACCATATGCAACAGGAAACCCTCCAGCTATTCTTAAAGACATATTTTTAGGAATCTTGTAAACATTTTCCTCCGGTACAATCACACACTCTTTATAGCCTCCATATTTCATAATTGCCATTACTTTATCATTTACCTTTATTCTTTTAGATGCGGTTCCAACTTCTAAAACTATTCCTGAAACTTCTAATCCTGGTGAGAAAGGAGGTCTGGGTCTTTCCTGATATTTTCCTTTAATTGTAAGAATATCGGCAAAATTTACACCTGCATAATTTACCTTTATTTTAACATCATTTTTACCTAATTCTTCATGTTCTAATTTCTGATATTCTAGTTTATCTGGTTGACCAAATNTTTTTACTATTATGTTATACATTTTTCTTGTAGACCTTTGATTGAATTTAAATTAAAACTAAGTTTACTTATTACTTAATTGGAGTAAATATGAAATTTAAAATTTTTAATATATGTTGTTTTTTGCTTTTAATTAACATTTCGCTTGCGGATGAAAATAAATACATAAAACAAGGAGATTATCAGACTTGGACCGTCTTTGCTAAAAAAAATAAAGAGTTATGTTACGCTATAGCCAGTCCAATAAAATCTGAAGGAAGCTACAATTTAAGAGGTAGGGTAAGTATGGTTGTAGCAAGAAGACCCAAAGAAGACTCAAAAAACTTTATAGGTATAGATTTTGGTTACTCTTTTCCAGACGATGCAAAAGTAAAAATCACCATAGATCAAAATACAGATTTTCAATTGCATACTTTTGAACAAACAGCTTGGACAGACCCTAAAGACAAATCTAAATTAGATGATGTTATAATAAAAGAAATGATACGAGGTATAGATTTAGAAGTTTTTGGAAAATCAGAAAGAGGAACCAATACTAAAGATTTATATTCTTTAAAAGGTTTTGCTAAGGCTTATAAAAAGATAAAAGAAACTTGTGGATAATTCTTTAAAAAAAAATATCTATGACTTGGACAAACAAGCATTAGATGAATTTATTGTCGATGCTGGCTTTAAAAAGTTTAGGTCTAAGCAGATTTGGAACTGGCTTTATGTGAATGGAGCAAAAGAATTTAAGCAAATGAAAAATATTTCAAATGACTTAATATGTAATTTAGAAAAAAGTTTTTTTATTAGCCCACTTAGAGTCAAAAAATACATGAAATCTAGCGACGGCACTATTAAGTGGCTTTTTCTATTAGAAGATCAAAAAGAAGTTGAAACAGTTTACATTCCGGAAGGAAAAAGAGGAACAATTTGTGTGTCTTCTCAAGTAGGTTGTGCNTTAGCTTGCTCTTTTTGTCATACTGGTACGATGAAGTTTAAAAGAAATCTTAATATGTCAGAAATTATAGGNCAAGTGATATCNGTCAAAAATGAAATAAAAGATTGGCAAAAGAGAACAGAAGAGAGAAAGGTTACAAATATTGTTTATATGGGTATGGGAGAACCATTACTTAATTATAAAAATGTTATCAAATCTATCAATCTGCTCAGCGATGAGGAAGGACTTGCTATATCAAAAAGAAAGATTACATTGTCGACTTCCGGGGTTGTTCCAAGGATTAATGATTTCAAACACGAAAAAGATGTAAATCTAGCTATATCTCTGCATGCTGTTTTTGATAATAAAAGGAACGAATTGGTGCCAATCAATAGAAAATGGCCACTGTCAAACCTTTTTGATTCCTTAAAAAAATATAGTATTTATAGAGATAAGAAAAGAATAACATTCGAGTACATTATGCTGAAAGATGTAAATGATTCCGTAGAAGACGCAAAGGAACTAATTAAATTAATCAGAAATTTAAAGGCAAAGGTTAATTTGATACCTTTCAATAGATGGCCTGGTTCTAAATATGAAGTATCTTCCAACGAAAGAATAGAAAAATTTCAAAAATATGTTATGGAAGAAGGAAAAATTTTAGCTACTATCAGAAAGCCTAGGGGAGAAGATATATTAGCAGCGTGTGGTCAATTAAAATCTTTAAACCTTAAACAAATTTAAGGAGAATTTATGAATGATACAGTAGTTTTGGCTTACTCAGGAGGTTTGGACACATCAGTTATTTTAAAATGGTTACAAGAAGAAAAAAAACTTAATGTCATTGCCTACATTGCAGATTTAGGTCAAAGAGAAAATCTTGACCTAGCAAAGAAGAAGGCCATTAAAATGGGAGCAAAAAAAGTTATTGTAGAAGATTTAAAAAACGTGTTTGCAAAAGAATTTATATTTCCAATGTTTAGAGCAAATGCTCTTTATGAGGGAACTTATCTCCTTGGAACTGCTATCGCAAGGCCTCTTATTGCAAGACAGCAGATTAAAATTGCTAGACAATATAAGGCTAAATATGTTTCCCATGGAGCTACAGGTAAAGGAAATGACCAAATTAGATTTGAATTGGGTTATTATGCTCATAATCCAAAAATAATTGTAATTGCTCCTTGGCGAGAATGGAACCTTAATTCAAGGACAGATCTCATTTCATACGCAAAAAGAAATAAAATTAAAGTTCAAGCAAATAAAAATAATGAACCTCCCTATTCAATGGACGCAAACCTTTTACATATCTCATATGAAGGAAAAATTCTAGAAAATCCTTGGACGGAACCACAAGAAAAAATGTTTAAAATGACAAAAAATCCAAAAAAAACTAGTAAAAGGGGGGAAATAGTTGAGATAGGGTTTAGAAGGGGAGATCCCGTATCTGTTAATAAAAAAATATTATCTGCATATCATATTATGGAACTTCTAAACAAAATTGGAGGAAGAAACGGAATAGGAAGACAGGATATAGTAGAGAATAGAACTATAGGTATGAAATCTAGAGGCGTTTACGAAACTCCTGGAGGAACAATTTTATTAGCCGCTCATAGGGCAATAGAGAGCATGATATTAGATGGACCTACTGTATGCTTAAAAGATGAGATAATGCCAAAATATGCAAAAGCAATTTATGATGGCTTGTGGTTTAGTTTAGAAAGAGAAATGATGCAATCATTAGTAGATACAAGTCAAGCAGAGGTAACAGGAGATGTGAGGATTTTTTTAAGACAAGGAAACATTATGGTCTTAGGTAGAAGATCAAAAAATAGTAAATACAATGAGGCCTTATCAACTTTCGAAGAAGATAATGTCTACGACCAAGGAGATGCAGCTGGATACATTAAGCTAAAATCTCTAAGGTTTAGAAGTTAGCCAAAATTGAGTAATCCAGAGTACTCAAATAGTAAATTTCTAAAGAAAATTAAAACTATAATCAATATCAAAGGCGAGACATCTACACCCCCAAGATCAGGCAATATACTTCTTATTGGCTTTAGAAGAGGTTCAGTAACCTTATAAAGAAAATTTCCTACTAAGTTTACAAAGTTACTTGAAGTATTTATTATTCCAAAAGCAATTAACCAGCTCAGAATTGCTTGAACGATCAGCAACCATATAAATATTTCTATTATTTGACTTATTAGAATAACTATAGATGTCATAATAATATTGTATTGAAAAAAAAATTTTTTTATAGATTTTTTTCAAAAAGTAGCAAAAGAATAATTCTTTTGCTACTTTAAGAAAGAGCAGGCTACTTTTTTGAGACGCCTTCTAGACCTGCTGTACCCGTTTCTACTAGATCCAATCCATATTCTTCATCTTCATCAGATGCTCTTATTCCAACGGTTGTCTTTAATATCATCCAGACTATGGTTGAACCAATAACAGTGAAAGCACCAAATGCTATTACACCGATTAATTGTACACCAAAACTGGTATCACCATTTGTAAAAGGTACAATTAATGTTCCCCAAATACCAGCTATTAAGTGGGCAGGAATGGCTCCTACTACGTCATCGATTTTTAACATATCCAAAAGTTTCATTCCATACATACAAAGTATACCTCCTATGGCTCCGATGATTATAGCTTGTCCTATACTTGGAGTTAAAGGCTCTGCAGTAATACTGACTAACCCTGCAATTGCACCATTTAAGGTGGCGCCAATATCAGTTTTACCAGTCACAATTCTACTTAGTATCATTGGGCCAAGAACTCCGCCAGATGCTGCCATGGTAGTATTGCTAAATATGGTGGCCACTGCATTAGCGTCTACATAAGTTCCAAGAGCTAATTGAGAAGCTCCATTAAATCCAAACCATCCAAGCCATAAAATCCAAACACCTAATGTAGCCATTGGAATAGATTGTCCTGGCATTACTTTGGGTGTTCCATCTTTAC
>PBGQ01000028.1 GCA_002720125.1 Rickettsiales bacterium
TTCAGCTATAGCATAACCTTGTATACCAGATGAGTGGTTGCTAATATAACGTACAGGATCTATTGGCTCTCTTGTGGGCCCAGCAGTAACCAACGCTTTTATGCCTTTAAAAATAGGCTTGTTCCTGTTAAAGTAACTTTCTAAATGCTTAACTATATCGTCTGGTTCCATTAATCTCCCATATCCTATATCTCCACATGCTAAACTCCCTTGGGGACCTTCAATTAAATAAATGCCTGATGATCTAATTCTCTCTATATTGTTTTTTATAATAGTATTATTCCACATATTAACATTCATAGCTGGGAAAATAAATGTAGGAATTTTTGAGCACAAAAGAAGTGTAGAACCTAAATCATCTGCAATACCAGAGGAAATTTTAGAAATAAAGTTTGCTGTGGCAGGTACTACTAAAATGGCATCATGTTCTTTAGCCAATTTGATATGTCCCATCTCCAACTCATCTGTGAGGTCAAATAGTTCATTATAGACTTTATTTTCAGATAATGATGAAACTGAAAGCGGAGTTATAAATTCTTTAGCCGCATTAGTCATAATACAATTTACATCACATTGATTTTTTTTGAGTAACCTGATTAAGTATAGACTTTTATATGCCGCTATACTTCCTGTTATTATAATTAGAATTTTTTTATTCTTTAACATGCGCTAAACTTTACAAAAAACGTTTAAATAGGCTACTCCGCCTAAATATTTTGTCTGATTATAACAGAAAAAGCCAGATTCTTTAAAAATATTCTTCAGCTCTGAGTTGTGTGGAAAATTTTTTATGGAATCTACTAAATATCTGTAAGCATCTTCATTTTTAGCTATATATTTTCCTATTTTAGGCAAAATTCTTGAGGAATAAAAATCATAAAAATATTTAAGTTCAATGTTAGTTGAGGGAGAAAATTCAAGGCAATATAGTTTTTTTCCATATTTTAAAACCCTGTAACATTCTCTAACAGATTTTTCTATATTCGAAAAATTTCTTAAGCCAAATCCAAGGGTTATAAGATCTATTGAGTTATCAGAAAGTGCTAGCTCCTCAGCAGACCCGTTAACAAAAGAAAAATCTTTATTTTTTTTCAAAAATTTTCTTTTAGATTGAAGCATCATATTTATACTTAGGTCATATATAATTATTTTCACGTCTTCTACTAACCTAGACAGCATTAATGATATATCACCTGTTCCACCTGCTAGGTCTAAAATTATATTAGCCTTTTCTTTGCTGACTGCCAAAACCATATCCCTTTTCCACACTCTATGCAGTCCTAGACTCATAAGATCATTCATTATATTATAGTTTTTGGATACATCATTGAACAGTTTTTTTATTACCGCTTTTTTATTACTAGCCGTTATTAAATTCTTTTTGTATTCTAAGGTATTCATTTAATTAATTATATATTATTTAAAAATATATGCCAGAATTACCAGAAGTAGAAACAGTTTGTACAGGATTAAAAAATAAAATCCTGAATCTCAAAGTAAAAAAAATTAAAATAATAAATGATAAACTTAGAAGGAAAATTCCTGCAAAAATAGAAAAGATATTTAAGGAAAAATCTGTTAAGTGTATCTTGAGAAGAGGTAAGAATGGTATAATTGTATTTAATTGTAATTATGTTATAGAGTTTCATCTTGGTATGACAGGAAAATTTATGATCAGTAATAATTTGCTACAATTAGAAAAGCATGACCATTTGTTGATAGAATTTTATAAAAATTGCTTTATAACTTATAACGATGTAAGAAAATTTGGATATATAGACATTAAGGAAAAACCAATAGACCTTGTTAACATGAATAAATTAGGTTATGAGCCAGAGTCGATTGATATTTTCTCAAAGTATATTATAAAAAAGATTACTAAAAGTACTAAAACTATAAAAAGTTTATTATTAGACCAGTCTATAATAGTAGGTATTGGTAATATATATGCATCGGAGATTCTTTTTAATGCAGGTGTAAATCCAAAAAAAACTGGAAACAGGATTAAAAAGAAACATATCAACAAAATTCTTAATTCAACTAATTATATACTTAGAAAGGCAATAAAAGAAGGAGGGAGTAGTATTAAAAATTATAATAATGTCGAGGGTGACCTTGGTTACTTTCAAAATAGTTTGAACGTTTATGATAAAGAAGGATTATCTTGCTTAAATTGTAAAAATTTGATACTTAAAATTAAGCAATCAGGTAGGTCCACATTTTTTTGTTCATTTTGTCAAAGGTAATTATTGATGGAAAAATTTACAAGTATCAAATATAAAAATGTTGGAAAAGTTGCAATTATAGAGTTGCACATACCCAAAACTCTTAATGCATTATGCGATATTTTAATCTCTGAGATAAACCAAGTGCTGGAGAAAATAGAATTAGACAGTAAAATTAGTGTTTTGATTTTAAAAGGTTCAGAAAAATCTTTTGCCGCAGGAGCTGATATTGCTGAGATGGAGAAAAAGGAGTTTATAGATAATATTAATAATGACTTTATCAAGGCATGGGAAAAGATTAGTTATTTCAAGAAACCTATTATAGCTTCTGTCAGTGGCTATGCATTAGGTGGTGGCTGTGAGATGGCAATGATGTGCGATATTATTTTAGCATCAGAAAGTGCTCGTTTCGGGCAACCTGAAATTAACCTTGGAACTATTCCAGCTGCTGGAGGCACTCAAAGACTAATTAGAAGTGTGGGAAAATCAAAAGCTATGGAGTTAATTTTAACCGGACGAATAATTACTGCAAAAGAGGCTTTTGAGGCAGGCTTGGTTTCTAAAGTATATCCTGTAGAAGATCTAGAAAAACAGGCATTAAAACTAGCAAATGAGATAGCTACAAAGTCTTTACCTGTTTTGATAATGGCTAAGCATGCTATATTGAGTTCAATGGAAACGCCTTTAACAGAAGGAATAGCAGTTGAAAGAAAAATTTTCCAAGGTACTTTTGCTTTAAATGACAGGAAAGAAGGAATGAAAGCATTTCTTGAAAAAAGGAAGCCGGAGTTTAATAATAATTAGTTAAGCTTGAAAAATAAAAAAAAATCATTAAGGTACAATCTAGGAGAAATACATGGCTAATACAAGTTCAGCAAAAAAAAAGATTAGAGTAATAGAAAGAAAGACTAAGATAAGAGAAATGCATAAAAACAAAATAAAAACCTACATCAAAAATGTCGAATCGTTGATTTCTGAAAAAGACCAGAAAACTGCTCTTGAGATGTTAAAAAAATTAGATCCAAAATTACAAGCTAGCGGTAACAAAAAAATTTTTAGTAGAGCAAAAATTTCTAGAATACAAAAAAGACTAAATTCTAGGATTGTAAACGTTAATAAAAAATAATTTCAATTTTGTCTTTCTTTCCTTCTTGTATCCTATATCGTTAATTTAATAAATTACAGTTAAATTTAATTTGTCATACGGGCAGATTCAGGATAAGAGGGAGAATTACGATTTCTTTAGATAATAACAATTCAGAAACCTATGATGATCTAGAAGCAAATTGGGTAAATATATTAAAGGCGCTCAGAGATGAAGTGGGGCAAGTTGCTTTTAAAAGTTGGCTAAATCATTTGGTTTTGCTTGGTATTAATGATAAAAAAGTACTAAATCTTTCATTGCCATCTAGATTCTTGATGGATTGGGTTATACCGCATTATGGTAACAGGATAGAGTATATCTGTAGAAAATACTGTCGAGACATTACTTCTATAAAAATAGTTTTAGCGGAAAATAACATCCGAAATTCTGAAAACAAAATTAAGCCATCTATAAAAAATATGGTAATGGATGATACCTCACCACTTGATCCAAGATTTACATTTGATAATTTTGTAGTTGGGAAGTCCAATGAATTTGCTTTTGCTGCAGCCAAAAGAGTTAGTGAGAGCAGTAAGGTAGTATTTAATCCATTATTTCTATTTGGTGGCGTAGGTTTAGGAAAAACACATCTTATGCATGCGGTAGCTTGGGATATTTTGCTGAAAAGGTCTAGTCGAAAAGTAGTTTATTTGTCCGCAGAAAAGTTTATGTATGAGTTTGTAAAATCCCTTAGATTTCGCGATACTATGTCATTTAAGGAAAAGTTTAGGTCTGTGGATGTATTAATGATAGATGATATTCAGTTTATAGCTGGAAAGGATAGTACACAGGAAGAATTCTTTCATACATTTAATTCTTTAGTTGGGCAGCAAAAACAAATTATTATTTCTGGAGATAGGGCTCCATCTGAACTAGATGGTATAGAAGAAAGATTAAGGTCAAGATTAAGTTTTGGGGTTGTAGGAGAAATACATAAAGCTAGTTATGAGATGAGACTAAGTATTCTATTGGCTAAATCTGAAGAAAGAAAGGATATTAAAATCGATAGTAAAGTTATTGAATTTCTGGCAAGAAAGATAAGTTCAAATGTGAGAGAGTTAGAAGGAGCTTTTAGGAGACTTATTGCTCATATAGAATTAGTAAATAGGCCAATTACAATAGATACTGCCAGGCAATTATTGCATGATCTATTAAAAGTTAATGAAAGAAGAGTTACAGTTGAAGAAATTCAAAAGAAAGTAGCTGAATATTTTAATATCAGGCTTAATGACATGGTTTCAATCAGAAGATCTAGGATGGTAGCAAGACCTAGACAGGTAGCAATGTACTTATCCAAAACTCATACACCTAAATCATTGCCAGAAATAGGAAGACTATTTGGTGGTCGTGACCATACTACAGTTATGCATGCTATAAAGAAAATTGAAGAACTTTGCCAATCTGATATTTCTTTCGCAGAGCATATAAAGACCTTAAAAAGGTCAATAGGCGTATAGAATTACTAATGGATTTACTTTTATGACTTTATATAATACTATATGTTGTATTAATACAGCAATTATATACTAAAAGTTAAATTAATTGTGATTTAAGGATTGTAGATGAAGGCAAAAATAAAAAAGAATGAGCTTATGGTAGCTTTGTCTCACCTACATGGAGTTGTGGAGAAAAGAAACACGATTCCTATATTAGCCAACGTCTTAATAGAGGCAAAAGGGACTGTCTTGTCCCTTGCTGCAACAGATATGGAAATTGCAGAAATGGAAAGTCTTACTTGTGAAATTTTTCAAGAAGGTTCTTTAACTGCGTCTGCTCATATATTGCATGATATAGTAAAAAAGCTACCTGATCAGTCTTTAATAGAACTTGAAAGTACTGAGGGAAACAAGCTGGCCATTAAAACAGACAAGATAGCATTTTCTCTGATGTGCTTGCCTCCAAATGACTTTCCAGACATTTATTCAGACGAGTTTCCAGAAGGTTTCTTGATAGAGACATCTAAATTAAGTAGGCTAATAGACAAGACCTTGTTCTCAGTTTCTACTGAAGAGACTAGATACTATTTAAATGGCATATATATCCATTCCGTGATTGACGACGGGAAGGAGGTTTTTAGAGCAGTCGCAACCGATGGTCACCGACTTTCAAGACTCAGTGAGGATTTACCTAAAAACGCAGAAAGTTTAAGTGGAGTTATAATTCCAAGAAAAACAGTTATCGAATTAAAAAAAATACTAGAAAATAGAGATACACAAGTTAGGGTGCAAATTGCTAAAAACAAAGTTAAGTTTGTTGTGGATAATGTAATAATCACTTCAAAGTTATTAGATGGAGCATTTCCAGATTATGAGAGAGTTATTCCGAATAACAATAACAAAGAATTAGTAATACCTACAAAAGACTTTATAGATGCCGTAGATAGAATTTCTACATTGTCTTCTGATAGAACAAGAGCAATTAAATTCAAGTTAAAAAGCAAAAGTCTGCAGATAAGTGCAGAAAATCCAGATCAGGGAAGTGCTGTAGAAGACTTGAGCGTTCATTATGAAGGCGATGACCTTGATATAGGATTTAATTCAAAGTATTTATTAGATATTGCAAGGCAAGTGAGCGGTGCCCACATTAAATTTTTAATGTCCGACAATTTATCACCTACACTCATATATGACGAGGATGATAAGTTTGCTCTTTATCTGCTTATGCCGATGCATATTTAAATTGTTAATTTATTAATGCTTAAACTAATAGATAATCTTAACTATAATTATATAAATTATCTACACATAACAAACTTTAGAAATCATTATGATTTGGAGTTATCATCAATTGACTCATCAGTTGTAATCTTGGGTACAAATGGAGCAGGTAAAACAAGTATCTTAGAAGCTTTATCTACTTTCTCAAATAGCAAAGGTTTAAGAAATTCAAAATTTAGTGATATGTTAAAAAAAGGAGAAAATGAGTTTACTATTAAAATAGAAATCAAGGAAGATGAACTAATTAATCATGAATTAAAGTCAATATTTTGTAAAGACAAGGCTAGAAAGTTCTTTATAAATGAAAATGAAGTCAGGTCATTTCAAGCTTTTAGAAAGAATATACAAATGTTATGGCTAACACCATATACGGAGAGAATATTTACTACTAGCTCAAGCTCTCGCAGAAGTTTCCTTGATGGACTAGTATCTAACTTCGATTATAAACATGCCAGTAGATTGACTGAGTATGAAAAGTTACTTAAACAGAGATACAGGTTATTGAAATATGAAAGCTATGATAAAAATTGGTTAGAAACACTAGAAGATAATTTAGCAAAACTATCAGTAGTTATATCATGCAGCAGAAACGATATTCTAATAAGAATTAAAGATATGTTGAAATATCCCCTTGAAGAATTTCCAAAAATTGATATAAAGTTTGATCATTCCTTAGAAAATCATCTTTTAGACAGACCTGCTATAGAAATAGAAGAAGAACTAAAGAAAAAATATTTTGTATCTAGAGAAATAGACAAAATAATAGGAGGAAGTAAGCATGGTTGCCAAAAATCAGACCTAATAGTTACAAATTTAAGTAATGATATGACGGCTAAGGTATGTTCCTCTGGAGAACAACAAGCAATATTAATTTCAATCATCATAGCTACTAGTAGAGCTTTAAGAAAAAGCAGAAAATGCTCACCAATATTGCTTTTGGATGAAATTTTTCTTCATTTGGATAAAATAAAAAAGAAGGCCCTTTTGCAAGAAATAGAAGACTTAAAATCACAAGCATGGATTACCACTACAGAAAAAGAAAAATTCTTATCAAGTACAAAATTCTGCTATCATATTATAAAATAAAAAGGTATTTAAAAAAATAGATGAAAAAGAAAATTATAAATAATGAATACAATGCTGAGTCTATAAAAGTACTAAAAGGGTTAGAGGCGGTTAAAAAAAGACCTGGCATGTATATCGGCGATACAGACGATGGTAGTGGACTTCACCATATGATTTTTGAGGTAGTAGATAATTCGATAGATGAGGCATTAGCCGGACATTGTGATAAAATATCTGTGACATTGAACGAAGATGGTTCTGTATCTGTAGAAGATAATGGACGAGGAATTCCAATAGATAAGCATGAAGAAGGAATGTCGGCAGCTGAAGTAATTATGACAAAATTACACGCAGGTGGAAAATTTGACGAAAACTCCTACAAGGTATCAGGAGGATTACATGGTGTCGGTGTTTCAGTTGTAAATGCTTTGTCCGAAAAACTTGTATTAGAGATTTACCGAGATAATAAACGATATGAAATTTCATTCTCTGATGGAAACACTATAAGTCAATTAACAGAAAAAGGAAAAGCAGATGTTAAAAGTGGAACAAAAATAACATTTTTTGCTTCTAAAACTATTTTTTCTAAGGTCGATTATAGTTTCGATAATCTAGAGAGAAGGTTAAGAGAGCTAGGTTTTTTAAATTCTAATATCAAAATACACTTAAATGATGATAGAAAAAAACCTCCAACTAAAAAGAAGTATTTTTATACTGGAGGTCTAAATGAATTTATACTGTGGATGTCTAAAAGCGCACAAGCTTTACATTCAAAAGTAATAGATATATCGGGTGAAAAAGAAAATATAAGGTTAGAGTTAGCATTAAGATGGACAGACAGTTACCACGAAAATGTTAAATGTTATACTAATAATATACCTCAACGAGATGGAGGAACACATTTAGCTGGCTTCAGGGCAGCGCTTACAAGAGTGTTATCCAAATATTTAAGAGAAAATACGAACGGAAAGAAAGAAAAACTTAGTTTTACTGGAGAAGATATGAGAGAGGGGCTTTACGCAGTTTTGTCAATAAAAGTACCAGATCCGAAGTTTTCGTCACAAACAAAAGATAAATTGGTATCTTCAGAGGTTAGACAAGTTGTAGAAGGTTTGGTTAGTGAGAATCTTGTCCACTGGATGGAAGAGAATCCATCGGATGCTAAAATTATATGTAGAAAAATTATAGATGCAGCTTCAGCTAGAGAAGCCGCTAGAAAAGCTAGAGATTTATCAAGAAGAAAAAATGCTTTAGATATTACTAATCTTCCTGGAAAATTGGCAGACTGTCAGGAAAAAGATCCAGAAAAGTCAGAATTATTCTTGGTAGAAGGAGATAGTGCTGGAGGCTCTGCTAAACAGGCAAGGAATCGTATTTATCAAGCTATTCTTCCGTTGAGGGGAAAAATATTAAATACATGGCAGCCCAGAATTTCTGCCGTATTAGCATCAAATGAGATAGGTTCTATGATTACAGCTATGGGGACAGGAATAGATAAGGATTTTGATATAGAGAAGCTTAGGTATCATAAAGTAATAATTATGACTGACGCAGATGTCGATGGTTCACATATTAGAACATTGATACTCACATTCTTCTTTAAATACATGAAAGAAATTATTAAATCTGGACATTTGTATGTAGCGCAGCCGCCTCTTTTTAAAGTAAAAAGAGGAAAAAGTGAGGTCTATCTAAAAGATGAAATAGAATTAGATAATTTTCTAACGGAAAGTTGTTTAGATGATATATCTCTATTATATGGTAAAGACAAAGTAAGTATGAAAGGCAAACCTTTATTGGAAATTATAAAAAATGCTAATGAACAAGCTAGATTGATTAAAAATATTAAAAAGGACGACGAAGCTTCTATAGTTCAGTCAATAGCTATCTGTGGTGGATTTAAAGAAGAAGTTTTTGATAATAAAAATGTTTTAAATAGTTTTGCAAAAGATTTAGATAAAATCTTAAATATTGGATGTGAAAAAGATGAGAAATGGCTAGTAAAGATAGAGGAAGAAAATAATAAATTAATTATTACTCATATAAAAAATGAAATTAATAAGCAGTTTACAGTAGATAAAAGTTTGATAATGGCAAGTGAAGGAAAAAAATTAAATGATTTTGCAAAAGAAATGAAAGATATATATGAGGAAGGAGCGACGTTAGTAATTGCTGAAAAAGAATACTTTGTCAGTGGTCCATTAGACCTTAACGAAAAGATTTATGCTTATACTAGAAAAACTTATAATATTCAGAGATATAAAGGATTGGGTGAAATGAATCCAGATCAACTTTGGGAAACAACTTTAGACCCAGATGCCAGGACCTTATTGAGGGTTCAGTATAAGGATGAATGGGCAGCAGACGAGTTATTTGGCAAACTAATGGGAAATAATGTAGAGCCCAGAAGAAATTTTATTCAAAAATTTGCCTTAGAAGTAGAAAATATAGATACATAAATATTAAATTTATACTACTCATGAGAAGTTTCAAAATTATTATATTATTAGTAGTTTTATCTTCATTAGTATGGGTTTTCTTTTGTNTATTAACACTTCCAAGCCTAAAAGGCATAGGCAATAAAACCAGAGTTCCNTCTGTTACAGTNTTTAATGAACAAAAAAANATNGTCGGCTCTATTGGAGATGTTTATGGAGGAGAAATTTTGCAAATAAAAGATCTACCTTCTCATCTTATTGATTCTATTTTAATATTGGAAGATAAGAACTTCTATTCACATTATGGTATAGATTTTAAGGCCTTAATAAGAGCAATTATCATTAACCTTAAAGAGATGAGCTATGTTCAAGGTGGATCTACAATTACTCAGCAATTATCAAAAGTTATCTTTCTTGATACAAAAAAGAANCTATCNAGGAAATTTAAAGAGTTAATTATTTCTTTCTACTTAGAGTATAAATTTACAAAAAATGAAATACTTCTAATGTATGTAAATAGAGTTTATTTGGGGTCAGGAGTTTATGGAGTGGAAGCAGCAGCAAAAAGATATTTTTCAAAATCGGTTAGAAGCCTTACTATCGCGGACTCAGCAATATTAGCAGGTTTATTAAAAGCACCTAGTAAATTATCTCCACTAAGCAATATTAATGCAAGTGTTAAAAGAGGAAAGCTAGTTATAGAACTTCTATACAAAGAAAAAAAAATTTCAAAAGAGGAATATAATTCTGCAAAAAAAAAATTAATTGATTTAAAACAAAATAAAAATTATCGAAGTTTTAGTCCTAGATACTATATAGATTGGATATACTCAACAACTCCAGACGAAATACTTAATAGTAAAAAAGACTTACATATCTATTCAACACTGAATTCTAAATTACAAAGAAATGTAAATAATGTTATTAAAAATAAGAGAAAAGATATTAATCATAATATTCAAACAGCTGTTGTAATAATGGACTATGATGGAGCTGTAAAAGCCATAATAGGAGGTAAGAGCTGGCATGAAAGCAAGTTTAATAGAGCAACGCAATCTAAAAGACAGCTAGGTTCTATTTTTAAAACCTACGTTTATCTTACTGCATTAAGTGTAGGTTATGATATTAATGATTATGTATTAGATGAACCTATCATTAGCGATGACTGGAAACCAAAAAACTTTGCAAGTAAGTATAGAGGAAAAATAACATTAAAGGAGGCATTTGCAATATCTTCTAATGTTGCTGCAATCAGAATAGCTGAAGAAATAGGTAGAAAATCAATAATAGACATGACTAAGAAATTAGGAATTATATCTTACATACCTGATGAACCTTCAATGGCATTGGGGGTAGCTTCCATGTCCTTACTAGAAGTTGTAGGGTCATTTGCAGCTATATGCGGAAGNGGACGGCCAATAATACCTTTTGGAATAAGAGAGATAAGACATAGGGATAGTGTTAATATCTGGAAAAGAAACAAGCCTAGTAGAAAAAAAGTTATTGATGAGCCAGCTTTATCAAAAATAAAGGTTTTATTAGAAGAAGTGATTAAAAATGGAACTGGGAAAAGATTATCAAAGATGCCTGTAACTATTATTGGGAAAACGGGAACAAGTCAAAAGAATAGAGATGCATGGTTTATAGGTTGTACTAAAAATTACATAATTGGAGTATGGGCTGGAAGAGATGATGATAAAAGTATGAGCAATGTTTTTGGATCTACTCTTCCTCTACAAATATTTAAAGATATTGTTGATAATCTTTAAGATCAGTTATTTTCTTATTAGAACAGGTGTACCAATTTCTATGATATTCCATAAATATAGAACTTCCTTATTAGAAATAGCAATACAACCCTCTGTCCAATCATTATTTTTATTATGATAGTTTTTATCATATCTTTTATTTGGAATACCATGGATCATTATTTGTCCCCCGGGATGATAGCCATTTGTTAATGCTTGTCTAATATCCCAAGGATTGGGATAAGAAATTTGTAACGCAAGGTAAAAAGCACTCTTGTTTAATTTTTTTTCTATAAAGTAAAGACCTTCTGGTGTTTTTCCATCTCCTTGCTTTGTTTTTTTTCCNATAGGCTCAAATCCTAAGGAGATGTCAAAAGTTTTTAAAGTACTTTCTCCATTAATAATGCTAAGTTTCCTGGCGGACTTATCTACTAATATATAGTTAGGNGTAATAGAATAACACAACTTTGAAAAGGTTAATAAAATAAGNACTATCTTGCAAATTAAAGGCATAAGCTAAATTATACTAATTTGATTGGTAGTTGAATTATCTTTATTGAGGTCCAAACTGTTGTTGGATGACCAAAAAAGGCTATTAAATTCTTTACAATTTTGACAATAAATACTCCACTTAAATTGATAGTGAGAACAGAAGTTACAAATCCATTTAAAGTCATCTTCAATTTGGTTTGAAAGCTTAATCCACTTGTCCGNTTTATTTTGTTCCCTAGAAAATAATTTTTCAATTTTCGCAAGATATAGATATGCTTCTTTACTAGGCTTAATATTTATAGATTTAATAATATCTTTTCTTGCTTCTCCCCATAATTTTGCCTCATATTTCATCTTTCCATAAACGAGATATTTTATATGCGAATTTTTACTTTTTTTAAGTATGTCATTCAGTGAAGCAATTTGTAGCTTTTGATCTTTACTCTCCAACCCGTATTCTAGACATTTTTGTATGTTAGGATGAGGAAAATCTTCCCAATATCTTTTTAATACTTTGATTAGTTGCCTTTTTGATTTGGCTATTTTAAGTTTACAGAAAAGTTCTACAAATGGAGGAAAACTTTTATTGGTATCCATTGCTTTAATAATATATTCTTTAGCTTTTTTTTTATTACCTTTTAAAAAAAAATCATTAGCTATTTGAAAATCTATTAAACCCTCTATATTTCTAGTTTTTGTATCTTTATTAAGGCGTTTCTTTTTAAGGAAATTAGAAAAATCCATCCAATTATTATTTTTAATACAAAAACTTATACACTCATTGTTAATTAGATTGATTGAAATGCCATATTCTCTTGACTTAGAAAGCATATTATTAAATAACTCGATATCATTTTTTTTGTTTGCAAACTTTATAATCCCCTTTAGGGCTAAAGGTCTTGTTACTTTATAGCTTAGCATTTTTGTTAGTATTTTGAAATTATCAGCCTCATTTGTACGATTGTCATTGATTTGTAATTTTAAAAATAATAATAGAGGCGACTCTTTTAAGTTATTTTTAGCAAGAAAGTATTTTTTTTTTGTTAATCTCATATCTCCATAAGATGAAGCTATGACTCCTTCATGAAGAGCTACTCTAGCTTTCCTAATTCTAGAGAGTTTTAAATTTTTTTTAATCTTAGAAGGGAAGCTGATTATTTTAATTAACAAAAGTAATGTAAATAGAAAAAAAAAGAGAAAACAAATAATTGAAATTATGAAAAAAGATATGCTAGTGCTAATCTGCCATCCTAACCAGTTAATTGCTATGGTACCGTTATTTTTAGCAAACCACATAGCTGATGAACTAACCATGGCCATAGATATGATTAAAGCTATAATTTTAATCAATTTCTTTTACGTAATGCGGCAGTAGTTTTTGCAAGTAAGTTTTCAGCAGCAATATTTGCATTTTGTCTTGCTTTGGCTTCTGATAGCCAAGCATTAAGAACACCTCTATCCTTTGGTATTAATGAGTCTACTTCTTTAATTGCTTTTTTTAAATTTCCCTTTGATATCGCATCTTCGGCTCTTAATAAAGCACCGGGTGTTCCTTGAATACTGTTAATATCTGTAGGTTTAATTTTTACATACTTGGATATTTCGCTTCTTAAATTATCTCTCCAATTTACATCTCTTTTAGTTTTATCTGCATCTCTAAGTTCTCCAGCTCTAACACTTAGCCTAGCTGCAAGGTCTGCTAATGTTGGAGCACCTCCTTTTGCATATCTTAAGAGTGCTGGGTTTAAACCTTCCTCGCCTAGAGCAACAAGTTGAGGAGCATATGGGACTCCTGACTTTAATCTATCAACTAAACTTTGAGCAAGATACAGTCTATTTGATAATTCAGTTTTGCTAGAAGACAGCATTAATTTAGAATTATTTATGATATTCTGCTCCAATTCATTTATTTCTTTTCGAATCTTTTCAGAGTTATTAATTACATTTTCTATCCTTTGATTAACAGCTTCTACATTTTTTAGGTTTTCCTTAGTATTATTTATTGAAGTAAAAACCTGGGTTTCCAAATCGTCAATTTTATCTATAGATACCTTGTTTGCTTCATTTTCTAATATAATATTACTGATTTTTCTATCTAAAACTTTTAGTTGTTCTTTTATAACAGAATTATCGGCTATATTTTGTTCATTTATAGTTTTATTAATATCAGAATTCATATCCATATATGAATATACGATTACGGCTGCAATGCTTCCTGATAAAACACCGAAAACTATACCAAATACTGCTTCTTTAATTTTAAAAGAAAAAATAAAAATTTGTTTTAATATTGTATAAATTGCTAAAACTATATTGATTAATATGCTTACTAACTTATTAATGAAAATGTATGGAAAATTAATAATCATTTTGGAAAATATAAATAGAGAACTATTCTTATAGTCAAAGTTTAACCTAAAATTGTTTTTAGTATTAGGTGTTTTCTTTTTATTAATTAATTTTTTCTTTTGTTTTGAGTTATATCTTTTCTTTTTAGCAGGCATGACTATTTCTCCCAACTTAGGATTTTTACTATCTCACGAGTATCAGGATTCTTAGCATATCGCTTATTAATTATACTTTTAGGTAATGTTTTTGCAATATTGGAACTAAGACAAGCAAAATTAATAGAATTGATTTTTGCATCAGTAAAACTTTTTTTGAGTAATCTAATACAATTTCTCGCACCCTTTCGAGAAAGTAGTACAATCCAGGCCAACTGTTCTGTATTTACTATATTTATAAATTCCTTGTGTAGAAATTTGGTAAATACTGTTTCATATAAAATATACCTGTTTACATTGTAACCATTGCTGGTCAGAATACTTGGTAAGTCATTTGAAATTTTTTTTGCACCTGCGTAAATAATCTCACCATTACCTTTCACAGTTTTATTTATTAATTCTAACATTCTATCACTATCTGCATTACAATCAATTATATTTTTGAAACCACATTCTTTTGCAGTTCTAGAAGAAGAACTACCCATGGTAAAAATTTTAATTTTTCTATCTCTTATTAATCTTGACAAAATTAATATACCATTTACAGAAGAGGTACAAATTGCTTGAGCATTTAAGGTAGAAATTCTTTCCTTTCTTATATTTTTTATTTCAAGTATAGGATATGTCTTTACTTGAAAACCTAAATTTTTTATTTTCTCCTCTAATTCTTCATTACTAATGGTAAGAGAACTTCTAAAAATTATAACGTACTTCTTCATCATTTTTTAAATTTAAATTTAATCTTGGAGAGTATTTCTTTTGCACATTGCCTTCCTAAATGCTTTGCATCCATAGCACATGATGTCTTCCTTACCTCTACGTATTTTAAACCATCTGTAGAAAATAACCTTGCTCTTATTTTAAGACAGGCCTTCTCTATATTTGCATATACACCTATTGGAGTAAAACAATCACCTTTAATTTCTTTTATTAACTCCCTTTCAGCTGAAATTATTAATCTTGTTTTTTTATGATCAATTAATTTTAATTTTTTTTTCAGGTGCTCATTATCTCTTCTTTGCATAATGGCTATAACGCCCTGACCTGGAGCAGGTAAAATTTTAGATAAGGGCACGACTCTTAAATTTATTTTATAGTTTTTACTTTTTAATCGCGCTAGTCCTGCCTGTGCAAGTAGGGTAGCAAATACTTTCCCTTCATATACTTTTTTAATTCTAGTGTCTATATTACCCCTAAGATTCTTTATAATGATGTCAGGTCTATAATGCTTTATGTAGGAAATTCTCCTAGGACTAGAACTTCCAAAAATACTTCCGTGAGGAATGTCTTCAATCTTTATAATACCTGACCTCCTAGTAACTAAAACATCCCTTGGATTTTCTCTTTTAAGAAATGCGCTTATTTCTAGTCCTCTACTTATGTAAGATGGTATGTCTTTAGAAGAATGTACGGCAATATCTATTTCTCTGTTGAGAACTAGTTTATCTAGTTCATTAGTAAATAAACCTTTTCCCCCAGCATCTTTAAATTTTTTATGTGTAAAAGTATCACCTTTGCTAAGGATGTATTTTACTTTTATATTTTCAATGCCTATCAATTTTAGTTTTTTAACAACTATTTTTGTTTGCTCTTTAGCTAACGGACTTTGTCTGGAACCAATTAAAAATACTTTTTTATTTCTCATAACTATATTTTTATTTATATTAAATATAATTTATATGAAAATACTAGGAATAGAAAGTAGCTGTGATGATACGTCTGTTGCTGTAATAGATAGCAACAGAAAAATTCTTTCAAATATAGTAAAATCACAAGATGAAGTACACATGTTATATAACGGAGTAGTCCCAGAACTAGCAGCTAGAAGCCATATTACTCATATTGACAATCTTTTTAAAGAAGCTTTGTTGGCATCAAAAACTAAGATAGGAGAAATAAAATTAGTTGCAGCAACAGCGGGACCAGGGTTAATAGGTGGCCTTTTAGTGGGGCTTACATTTGCCAAAACTATTGCCCAAGTAAGTAATGTTCCTTTCGTTGCTGTAAATCATTTGGAAGGTCACGCCTTGACAACAAGGTTAACTGCAAATATTTCTTATCCTTTTTTACTACTTTTGGTTTCGGGAGGACATTCAAACTTTTATTATATTAAAAACGTCAATAATTACCAAAATCTAGGCGGTACTCTAGACGATGCATTGGGCGAAGCTTATGATAAAGTGGGAAATATATTAGGATTAGATTTTCCAGGTGGTCCAAAGTTAGAAAAACTTGCGAAAAATGGCAATCCAGAGGCTTTTATATTTCCAAAACCTTTATTAAGAAAAAACAATCTTGACCTATCTTTTTCAGGACTTAAAACATCTGTGCTACAAAAATATAAATCTTTAAATACTATAGATAAAGAAGAAAGCCTAAAGGCAGATATAGCTGCTAGTTTTCAGAAAACCATTTGTGAAATAATTTGCACAAAAATAAAAATTGCAATAAATCTATGTAAAAAAAAAGGATTATCTTTTGATAATTTTGTAATTTCAGGAGGCGTTGCTGCTAATAAATATTTAAGAAATAACATTAAAAAAACCATAGCTAAAGAAAATAAAAAACATTATTTTCCCCCTATCAATCTCTGTACAGATAATGCAGCTATGATAGCATGGGCAGGATATGAGAGGTACAAAAAGAAATTGACCAATCCTTTAAATATATCTGCAAAACCTAGATGGCCGCTGGAGGAGAAATAAATGAAAGAATATAATACTATTATCTTTGGTGCGGGAGCTTGGGGTACAACAATAGCAAACCTAATTGCTAATAATTTAAATAAGGAGACCATTTTATGGTGTTACGAATCTGAAGTTGCACAAAATATTAATCAGACACATGAAAATAAGATTTATTTACCCGGAATTAAAATTAATAAAAAAGTAATAGCTTGTACAGATATTCCTGTTTCTAAAGCTAATTTCATTTTTTTAGCTAATCCGTCGCAAAATATCTACGATATGCTAAAAAAAATCTATGAGAAGAAAGAATTTAGAGAAATCAACAAAAAAGCAAGATATATAATATGTTCAAAAGGGATTGACTCAAAAAGAAAAAAACTGTTGTCCTCTCTTGTACAGGAATTTTTTCCTAAATCAAACATTTCCGTATTAAGCGGTCCTACATTTGCGAGAGAACTTGCTATAAAAAATCCTACTGCAGTAACTTTAGCAAATCAAAATTTAAAAACAGGAAAAGAAATTGCTAATTTACTAAAAAACAATTATTTCAGAATTTATCTTAATCGAGACATAATAGGCGTGCAACTTTGTGGTGTTCTTAAAAATATTTTAGCAATCGCAGCAGGAATTTCAGATGGTTTAGACTTAGGAAAAAATGCAAGAGCTGCAATAATTGCAAGAGGTATCAAAGAAATTATAAATATCGTTAAATGTTTTGGTGGTAAAGAAAAAACTGTTATTGGTTTATCTGGTATTGGAGATATAGTTCTTACTTGTAATTCCAAATCTTCTAGAAACTTTAAGTATGGTTACGAAATTGCTAAGGGTTTAATAAAGATTGATAAAACAAGAAATAGTCAGGAAGTTACAGAAGGATTTGAGAATATTAAATCCATTTTTTATTTTAAAAAAAAATTTAATATAGAAGCTCCTATAATAGAAGCAGTAAACGATATTGTTGTTGGAAAAAAAAGAATTCCCAGCATTGTAAAAAAATTATTAACTCGACCTACTAAGGAAGAGTAATTAATCCCTAAGCAATTCATTTATGGAAGTTTTTGACCTAGTTTTTGCATCTACGGTTTTTACTATTACTGCACAATAAAGACTAATAGCAGATTTTTTATTATAAACTCCCGGGACAACAACAGAATATTTTGGTACTTTACCATAATAAACTTTTCCAGTAGCACGATTAATTATTTTAGTAGAAGCTCCTAGGTATACACCCATAGATATAACACTTCCCTCTTCAACTATTACTCCTTCAGCAATTTCAGAACGAGCGCCTATAAAACAATTGTTTTCTACTATCACAGGAGTTGCTTGAAGAGGTTCAAGAACTCCACCAATTCCAACTCCTCCAGAGATATGACAATTGTCTCCGATTTGTGCACAACTTCCAACAGTACACCATGTATCTATCATAGTCGATTTTCCTACGTAAGCTCCTATATTTATAAAGGAAGGCATTACCACAGCTCCTTTGTCTATGTAGGAACCCTTTCTAATTACAGCATTTGGAACGACTCTAAATCCAGAGTCCGAAAATTTTTTCTTGTTCCAATTTTTAAACTTAGAAGGCACCTTATCCCACCAACTACTATTATCCGGCCCATTAGGTATCATTTTTTGAGAGGATACTAAGAAAGAAAGAAGAACAGCTTTTTTTACCCACTCATTAACTTTCCAATTTTCCTTGATTTTTTCTGAAACTCTAATTTCACCATTATCAAGTAGTTTTATAGTATCTTTAATTATTTTTATAGCTTCCTTATTGTTCTTAATGCTCTTTTTTTCCTTTGCTTCCCACAGGCGATTAATTTCTTTCTCATATTTTTTTAATTTCATAAAATATTTCCTTATTAATTAATTTACTTATAACATTTGATATATCATAGTTAACGTGGTCGATGTAATTATAAATTTCCTTATTATTTTTTTTTATTAAGATAGTTTTAATTCCAATTTTATAAGCTGTATTAAGGTTTGATGGTATATCATCAATCATTACTGTATTAGAGGGCTCTAGGTTAAACTTTTTTAGTACCTTTAAATAACTATCTTTTTGTGGCTTTGGGATATAGTTAGCATCTTCTATATCAAAAATATCATCTATGTATTCATGTACATCTATTTTTTTTAAAACATTCTTTGCATGTTTTAATGTTCCATTTGTAAAAATAATTTTTTTCCCATTGTATTTCTTCAATAATTTTTTGAGTTTTAAGTCTTTTTTAATAGACGATAAATCTATATCATGTACATAGCTTAAGAATGGTTCAGGTTTGATATTATGATGGATCATTAAACCTCTAAGAGTCGTTCCATTTTCCTTAAAATATTTTTTTTGAATTAGAAAAGCTTTTTTTGAATCAACCTCAAGTTTATTTGATATAAATTTTTTCATTCTTAAGTCTACCTGAGAAAAAATTTTTTCTGACTCTGCGTAAATAGTATTATCTAGGTCAATTAGCAAGTCTAACATTTAAATTTACTTTCTAAACAAAGTTCCAACACCTTTATCGCTAAAGAGCTCTTTAAGTAGGGCATGCTTGACTCTCCCATCAATTATTACAGATGCTTTTACACCTTTTCTAACGGTTTCTATGCAAGTATTTACTTTAGGTATCATTCCACCATAAATCACTTTCTTTGATATTAAGGTTCTTGCATTTTTTAATTGCAACTCTGTTATTAATTTTTCATTACTATCTATTACTCCAGAAACATCAGTAAGCATAAGAAGTCTTCTAGCATTTAACTTGTGTGCAATAAAACCAGCAGTTAAATCTGCATTAATATTAAATTTGATACCAGATGTATTTGCGCCTATAGGAGCAACAATAGGAACTAATTTTAAGTCAAGTAGTTTTAGCAATAAACTTTTATTTAGCTTGTAGGGTTTACCAACATAGCCAATATCTATGAGCTTTTTATTTTCTCTCAAGATAAGTTTATTTGCCATAAGCATTCCTGAGTCATATCCAGACAAACCAATTGCAGGAACACCATGTCCAGAAAGATTTAAAGATATATTTTTATTTATATTGCCAGAGAGAACCATCTCCACTACTTTAAAAGTTTTTTTATCAGTTATTCTCATTCCTTTTAAAAACTTATGAGTAATATTCATAGTATCAAGAGTTTCATTAATTTGAGGGCCTCCACCGTGAACAATAATTGGCCTTACACCTAAATCAACTATTGTTTTAATATCTTTTGAAAAACTTTTGGACAGATTAGGGTCAATCATGGCACTTCCCCCATATTTGATAACTATTATTTGATTTTTATATTTTCGAATATTTCTTTCTAACTCAACAGAGTCTATTTTTAAGAGCTTAGATATATTATTTTTATTTTTTGTCATCTCTACTTCCCAATAAACATAAAATTTCTCTTCTTAATTCATTAATACCAGCTTTTGTTTTAGAACTAGAAAAAATTACTTTCTCCCTAATATTCTTATTATAATTCTCAATTCCTTTTAAAAGACTCTCTTTATTACTGAGGGAAACTTTATCAAACTTAGTAAATACTACCTGATAATCTAATTTATATCTTTCTAATAAATAAATAAAATTTTTATCTGAATCTTTTATCCCATGTCTGCTATCAATTAAGACAAAAATTATTTTTATTTCTTGTCTTTGTGTTAAATATAAGAAAAGCATTTTTGATAGTTCTTCTGTTTTTCTTTTGGAAACATTTGCAAAGCCATAACCAGGAAGGTCTACAACTATAAAAGAGTTATTAATTTTATAAAATGAAATATTTTTAGTATGCCCAGGTCTATTAGAAGTAGTAGCTATTTTTTTTCTATTAAGTAAGGAATTTATAATAGATGATTTTCCAACATTTGACCTTCCAGCAAAACAAAATTCAGGTAATTTATAGATTTTAATATCCTCAAAATTCCCACATTTTGAAACATTACTAATTTCAGAGAAATTGTATGATTTCATATTTATTTTGTCTTTTTCATAATAATCCATTGTTGTCCAATGGAAAGAACATTATTCCAAGTCCAATAAATCACAAGCCCAGCTGGGAATGTTGCAAAAAGGAATAAAAATATTAAAGGTAGAAAACTCATTATTTTAGCTTGTAATGGATCAGGAGGAGCCGGATTTAGCTTTTGTTGCAAATACATAGTCCCGGCCATAAGAATAGGCCAGGCACCTATCATTAGAAAACCAGGTGGTGTAAAATTAAATATACCAAACAAATTGAATACAGTTGTAGGATCTGGTGCTGATAAATCGCTGATCCATCCATAAAAAGGAGCATGTCTTGTTTCAAGAGTTACAAATAATACCTTGTAAAGAGCAAAAAATATTGGAATTTGGATTAAAATTGGTAAACAACCAGANAGCGGATTAACTTTCTCATTTTTATAGAGGCTCATNATTTCTTGTTGCATTTTTAATTTATCATTCTTGTANCTTTCTCTAATATCTTGCATTTTAGGAGATAATATCTTCATTTTNCTCATAGACTTGAATGATTTATTTGCTAATGGAAATAAAAGTATTCTTATCAAAACAGTNAGCGCTAGTATAGATAAACCTACATTNCCAAAAATACCTGAAAACCANTGTAAAATNTGNAAAAGAGGTTTNGTAATTACATAAAACCAACCAAAATCNACTGCTCTGTCAAACATTTCTATAGANAGTTCTTTAGAATATTGGTCNAAAAGTCCNACTTCTTTTGCACCTACAAANAAATTTGATGATATNGATATNTCTTGACNAGCNGGNATTTCNANTGGAGAACCAATATATTCAGCTTGATATCTTTCTTTATTTTTTATANTGGCTTTAAAACCTCCNTCAATAGTATTTTTTTGGTTTGGAATAAGAGCAGTCAGCCAATATTTGTCGGTTATACCTATCCAGCCNCCTTTACTNATANTTCTTGTNCTCTTATTCTCAAGNAAATCTTCATAATCTAATTCTAAAAGTCTTTCATTAAGAACTCCTATAGGTCCNTCATGTAAAATATAAAANCCAGANGTTNTGGGNGTTCCNGTTCTATTNATTCTTCCNTANGGTGTNAGAGTTTGTATATTGGAAGTATTATTTNTGANNATATCNTGTATGGTAAATAAAAAATTATCGTCTAAACTAATTNTNCTGGTAAANAACAGATTATCTGGNGAATTCCACTCCAACNTTATNGAATTACCNGGAGAGATTTCTTTTCCNTTAACTANTTTCCATACAGTATCTGNAGTTGGTAAATCTACATTACTTTGNGTTGCCCACCCAAATTCAGCAAAATATGGGTTNAGAGTTTCTTTAGGTGATAAAATAGTNACCAGAGGNGATTCTTCAGAAATATTTTCTTTGTAGTCTCTTAAAATTATATCATCAAATCTTGCACCTCTTCAAAGANACAGACCCCTTTAATCTAGAACTACCTGACAAGAAAATTCTTTTTTCACTTTCTAAAATTNCATCTCTTGTTTTGGGNAGAATTATTTCATCTTCATTTTTTTCTAATTTTTCTANTTCATTATTTTNNACAGTANTTACGGTAGANNNATCAGGAAAAAAATACTGNAATATTAGAAGTATTAANAGAGAAGCAACGATTGCTAATAATAAATTTTTTTGCTCATTCATTTCTTTACTTACTTATTTCTTTAAATATACTCTTCATTTCTAAATTGAGTTTTTTGAAACTCTCACTTATTACGCTTCGTTTTCCAATTATTACAAATTCGATATTTTTATTAATTACATAGTACGAAGATTTTGAGATAACCCTAATTATTCTTTTTACATAATTTCTTTTTACAGCATTTCCAATTTTCTTTGATGCAACTATACCCATTTTAATATTGTTTACAAGGGCGGTTTCGTTTTGTTTTTTTAATCTTCTATACTGTATAATAAAATTTTTTGTATTTAATTTCAGACCTGTTTTAGAAATATCAACATAATCTTTTCTTTTATGAATTTTTTTGACAAGCATCTAGGCAGACAGTCTTTTTCTTCCTTTTTGCCTTCTATTTGCTAAAATGATTCTTCCAGCTTTAGTTGCCATTCTTGTTCTGAAGCCATGCCTTCTCTTTCTTACAATTTTACTAGGTTGAAACGTTCTTTTCACTATAAGTCTCCTCTATAAAAAGTATAAGTTTATTATAATATAAATGAAGGATCTTTGCGCAGCATTCTTCTTACCAAGGCTCTAAAAGCAAGTCTGTATGCGGCTCCATCTTTTAGATCTTTTGAATGTCTATTGGCAATTTCATCAGAAACGTACTCATAATCTTCATTGCATGCTCTCGCTAATAATTGAACTTGGCAGGCACTTTCTAGCGTATATAATTTCATGAAAGCATCTGCTACTGTAGGTCCAGTAGTTAATAACCCATGATTTTTCAAAATCATGACACTTTTTTTTCCTAAATCATTGGCTATTCGTTCACATTCATCTTCCCTCAAGGTCACACCTTCAAAATTGTGATAGGCAATTTTTTTATGAAAAGCAGACCCACTAAAGTCTATGTTAATTAATCCATTTTTTAATCCTGCCATTGCCATACCAGCATTGGTATGAGTATGCATAACACAATGAGCGTCTTCTTTACTAGCATGTACTGCAGAATGAATAATAAAGCCTGCTGGATTGACTTCCCATTCTGACTTTTCCACTATATTCCCTTGCAAGTCTATTTTAACTAAATTTGATGCATTAACTTCATCATACATCAAACCATATGGATTTATTAAAAAATGTTTTTCTGGTCCGGGGACTCTTGCAGTTAAATGTCCAAATATCAGGAAAGACCACCCCAAATCTTCCACTAACCTGTAAGAAGCAGCTAGCTGAATACGCAGATCTTTTTCGGTAAGGTCTTCATAATCTTTCATGCAGGCTTCTTCAATTTCTATATGATTTGCCTTTACTTTTGTATCATGTTTTGACATTTTTTCCTCGCAATTTACTATTACATTAATACATTCGACTAAATTTGTAAAAACATTTATAGTAATTATTTTAGATTATGGATAAATTATTTGATTTAAAGGATAAGGCAGTTGTAATAACAGGTTCTTCCAGAGGTATCGGAAGAAAAATTGCAACCAGCTTTGCACAAAGAGGAGCAAAGGTAGTAATATCTTCAAGAAATTTAGCTTCTTGTCAAATTGTTGAGAAAGAAATCATAGATTCCGGTGGTACTGCACAAGCTTTTTCTTGTAATATTTCAAGTAAGGCTGAATGCGAAAAATTAATAGATTTCTGTTTAGAAAAGTTTGGAAAGCTTGATACTCTTATATGTAACGCTGCCAGCAATCCATACTATGGAAAACTTTCTGAGATACCTGATGAAGCCTTCGATAAAATTATGAACAACAATGTAAAATCTAANCTCTGGCTATGTAAAAAAGCTGTNCCTCATTTAAAGAAAAATCGCAGGAGTTCAATCATTATTGTATCCTCAATAGCAGGTCTACAAGGAGTAAAGAATTTAGGTGCTTATTCTGTTTCCAAAACTGCAGATCTAGGACTTATTAGAAGTTTGGCTGTTGAACTTGGACCAGATAATGTTACAGTAAATGGGTTATGCCCAGGAATAATAAAGACTGACTTTGCTAGAGCTTTATGGGAAAACCCAGAAATTTTAAAAACAGTAGAAGAATATTCGCCACTAGGTAGGATTGGCACTACAGAAGAAGTAGCTGGTGCTGCCATTCTTTTGGCCTCAAATGCTGGCTCTTTTATTACAGGACAGGTTATCACAATGGATGGAGGCGTTACAATAGCTGGAAGAGGTTAATGTAACCAATAAAAAACTCGATACTCTCAAAGCAAACTAAGAAAACAAACAAGCAACAGTTGCTTGTTTGTTTTCATTAAGTTACTGAATTTAGATATTATTTTTCTTTAACTCTGAAGCCAGATACTCTCCAGTTCTTATTGCAAGTGCTGTAATAGTAAGAGTCGGATTAGCAGCAGCTCCGGTAGTCATCACTGACCCATCTGCGACAAATAGATTCTTAATATCATGAGATCTTCCCCATTTATCAACAACACCATCTCTGGATTTAGCACTCATTCTGTTAGTTCCAAGATTATGAGTCGATGGGTAAGGAGGTGTTCTATATGTTTGAACTGCTCCTACAGATTCGTATAGAGCTTCAGCTTTTTCATAAGCATACTCTCTCATAGCTAAATCGTTAGGATGCTCATCAAAATGGACATTAGGTGCAGGTAATCCATACTGGTCAGTAGCTGTTTTGGAAAGAGTAACTCTATTATCTGATTGAGGCATATCTTCTCCTACAATCCACATTCCTGCAAGATTCTGGTATCCATCCATCATATTAGTAAATTCTCTTCCCCATCCTCCTGGATCTAAAAAAGCACCCAAAAATGCAGGTCCTAATGCTAATGTTTCCATGTAATATCCACCTACAAAACCTCTGTCTGGATTATGCTTGACTTCATCAGCACAGAATCCAGCCATTGTCTCTCCTCTGTAGAAGTTTACTGGCTTATCAAATCTTGCATACATAGAGGCAGTTAAATGTCTCATATAATTTCTTCCAACTTGTCCAGAACTGTTTGCTAAACCATCCGGATATTTAGAAGATTCGCTTAACAACAATAATCTAGGAGACTCAATGGAGTTTCCAGATACCACAACTACTTTTGCAGCTTGTCTTTGCAGATTGTTGTCCTTGTCCATATATAACACACCATCAACCTTACCACTTTTATCATGAGTAATTTTAATAACATGTGCATTAGTTCTAAGATCTAATAAGTTAGTTTTGAGAGCCCTAGGTATTTCTCGTTTAGCTGTGCTCCACTTGGACCCATTTTTATCTCCTTGAAAGTTAAATCCATCTTGAATAGAACCAGGGCGACCGTCATATGGTTCTGCATTAGTACCATATGGGCCTGTCGCATAGAACTTGTATCCAACATTTTTTGCTCCATTGGCAAACACTTTGTAGTTGTTATTAGCTGGTAAAGGTTTTCTTCCTCCTCTGTGCGTTGAACCTATGGCGTCTTCAGCTTTGGTATAGTAAGGAGCCATGTCCTCAAGACCTATAGGCCAGTCTAAGAGGTTTGCCCCCTTGACTTTCCCATATGTTGAACGAGTTTTAAATTCGTAATCTAAAAATCTAGGAGTAGCACCGGCCCAATGAGTTGTTGTTCCTCCTACGGCTTTAACTAACCATGTTGGAAGACCAGGAAAATCTTTTGCAACTCTCCAATTTCCGCTAGTAGTTCTCTTATCTAACCATGCCATTTGACCAAAAGCACCCCACTCATCATTGGTGTAATCTTCTGGTTTTAAGAAAGGTCCAGCTTCTAAACAAACACAAGGTATACCTGCTTTTGTAAGCTGGTGGACCATAGTGCCTCCACCTGCACCTGAACCTATTACGACAACTGCACTTTCGTTTTGATCTATTTTTTTCATATATTTCTCCCTAATTTAGCTCTTTAGCTATCATTTTTTTTATTGAAGCGAATTTTTTAGGTGATTCGCTCAAAAAATTTGCAAGTTCTGGATGTTCTTCTATTCGTGGTTCTGGTAACCAGTCTAGATCATTAAATCCTCTGTTAATGTATCCACCTTTATCAAAGCTGTATCCTTCATAACCTAAAAGACTCCATACTTCTTTGTCATTGTATAAAGTTACTGTACTAGTACCTCTAACATGTTCAAAGAATGAAGTTCTTCCCATTTTTGTTAAATATTTTGTAGCTTTCTTGGAACTTAGATTTGCAAATTTATCGCTCTTTAGCTGATCCACGCCTTCTTGCAGCATTAAAGCNTTTGCAGGACTAGCGTTTCCTTTATTAATAACATCTTCAGCAGTTCTTATATAAGGCCCATCAGGAAATCTATCATGCGGATAAAGCACTCTTATCATTTTAACAATTAGGTTTTTGTCTTCTTCACTAGATGCTGCCTCAATTTTTGCATTTGCAGGATCTATTTTCCATAATGTGGTGTAAACAGTAGTAGCAAAAGCTCCAGCTAAAAAAGATCTTCTAGAAAAATTCATAATTACTCCTCCTCTTATTAAATAAATATGATTNANTTACTNNANANCCTAATGATTATAGAACTAATAGCAACTACTTTTTTTNNNGCAGGATTNGAATTTTTTATTTAATTAGATTTACATAATACAAACAATTAATTAAAGTTTAGTTAATTAAATATAAATTAGGGAAATAATTAAATATAAATTAGGGAAATTATGAGTAAACATCATGAAAATGTAGAAAATTTGTGTAATGACGTGGACAGTGAAACTCAGAATTACATCTTCAACCAAACAATGTTAAGGATAAAAGACCCCAAAAAATCTTTAGATTTTTACACTCGAGTTCTTGGTATGAAACTATACAGAAAACTAGACTTTCCAGAAATGAAATTTACATTGTATTTTTTAGGAATGCCTGGCGATGTAGATGATAATAATGTGCCTGAAGATAATAACAAAAGAACCACTTGGACTTTCAGTCAGAGGGCTATGCTTGAACTTACTCATAACTGGGGAACTGAAGAACAAGAGGATTTTGAATACCACAATGGTAATGCATCTCCTCAGGGTTATGGACACATTGGTTTTTCTGTTCCGGATGTATATAAAGCATCAGAAAGGTTTGAAAAACTAGGAGTTAAATTTATAAAGAAACCAGATGATGGTAAAATGAAAGGTCTATCTTTTATAGCAGATCCAGACGGTTATTGGATTGAAATATTACAAGCTAACATGATAGAGAAAAATAATACTTAACGTGAAATACAGAACAAAAATTAATTTTTATTTTTTCTTATTTAGTATATGCGTTCTGCTTATGCTTATTTTTCCTTTATACAGCATTGGAAACAAAATAGATCCGTTTATCTTGGGATTGCCATTTTCTCTAGGTTGGATTGTTATTTGTATAATAGTTCAATTTTTAGGTATCTTAGTATTTCTTTTATTAGAAAATAATAAAGAAAAGAAGATGAAATAATATGGAAAAGTGGCACATAGCATTAATATCAATATCTATTTATTTAGTTTTTGCTTTTTTTATTGGTATTATAGCTGGAAGAGGTAAATCTTTTTTCTCTTTGTCTGAATACGCTGTAGGCGATCGATCTTTTAACTTATTCATCATGTGGTTTCTAATGGGAGGAACAATATTTTCTGCATTTGCTTTCTTAGGAGGCCCTGGTTGGGCTTTCTCAAAAGGTGCAGCTTCATTCTACATCCTAGTTTATTGTACTTTAGGCTTGATGCCTTGGTATGTGATAGGCCCCAAGGTTGCAAAAATAGGTAAGAAAAATAATTATATTACGATGGGGGATTTCTTAGGAGATAGGTATCAATCTAAAATTTTAACTATACTAGTTGGCCTGGTTGCAATTTTAGCTTTTATTCCTTACTTGACACTACAAATAAAAGGAATGGCATATATTTTCAACGTGCTCACCGACAACAATATACCCTATTGGTTAGGAGCATTTCTGGCATTTGGAATTGTAGTAGTATATGTTGCGACTAGTGGTGTAAGAGGAGCTGCTTGGAGTGATGTTTTTCAAGCTATTTTAATGCTTTTAATTGCCTGGATATTAGGATTATATTTTGTTGAAAATCTGCATGGAGGCGTTGAAAGTATGTTTATGGACTTATCCAAAAAAAACCCTGACTTTTTATTAATAGGAAAAGAAGGATCAGAGATGTCACAAAATAGATACAGTAGCAACATTATAGTTTCAATGATTGGCTTTGTTATGTGGCCTCACTTATTTACAAAGTCATATACTACGACAGAAAAAAGAATAAAAACTACAGTGGCAGTCTATCCAATTTTTGCTCTATTCTTGTTGCCTGTATTATTTATTGGATTTTCCGGAATAGGAATAGTTCCCTCAGACAAATTAGATAATGCTGGCCAAATACTCCCCTATTTAATAACTAATCATTTAACTGAGTCAGGACTACTTTATGGGATAGTAGGAGCAGGAGCACTAGCAGCAGCTATGTCCTCATCTGATGCTATAACTCATGGCGCATCTGTTTCTTTTGGAAGGGATATTTGTAAATCGCTTTTCCAAGAATTACCCGAACAAGCTGAACTCTGGATAATGAGAATTGCAGTTTTTATTATAGGCGGTATAGCATACATGATAGCTATTTTTGGCAGTGAAGGTTTGATACAGCTGTTATTAGGAGCATATGGTCCAATTGCTCAACTTGCTCCAGCAGTTTATTCAGCTTTGTTTTTTAAAAAAGCTAATGCAAAGTCTATTATCTTAGGATTAATAATAGGAGTAGTTGTAACAGTTTACTTCCAGTATTTATCTTCAACTGACCTGTTTGACTTACATCCAGGACTTATAGGTCTCGCTTGTAATGTCTTAGCAGTTCTTTTAGGAACGTATATTTTCAAACAATCTGATAGAGAAATAGAGAAATCTAATGAGTTTATAAGTATAGAGTAGATATAATAACTACTCTATACTTAAAAAAATTTAATTTAAAAGACTCATGGCTTTTTCATAGCTTTCGAAAGCAAGCTCTGAATTTGAATGTTCGTTAGAAACCACTAAATCTCTTAGTTTAGAAATTTCGGCTTTTTTTTCTACGCTGATATCACTATTCTTAAGTTTTGTATCTAATTGTTTAATCTCGCTTTTCATGCAGCCGACATAAACGCTAGCTGTTAGAAAAAAAGATGCTATTGTTAAAAAAATTTTTTTTGTCATTTTGTCTCCTTTTTAAAAAGTGGGAGAATATTTTTGTTCTCCCACCCAAATTTTTAGTCTCTTTCTATACGCAAATAGAAAGTGACTAGATCTAAATTTTTAGACATAGACCACCTCCTTTCATAAAGCTTTATTATACACAAATATTTAAAATAAATAGTTTTTTTTAGTTTTTTAAAAGTTTTTTCATTAAAAGGTTCTAGAATATTCAGAAATACCATCAAGTATAAATTGTATTGATAGAGCAGCTAGCAAAATGCCAATTATTCTAGAAATAACTTCCAAAATATTTTTATTAAAGAATTTTTCTGACTTAACCGTAATTAAGAAAAAACCTAGGGTTATTAGTAATACTAACAATATGGCAATGGCATTATATATGTTATACATGTATCCTTGACTAATGCTTGAGGTAACAATGACAGAAGTTATGGATGCAGGCCCTGCCAATAAAGGTATAGCTAAGGGAAATACAGAATTATAGATTTTATCCTGTTTTATACTCTTTTCCTTTCTCTCTAGTCTCTTATTAAACATCATTTCAATAGATATAAGTAAAAGTATTATTCCCCCAGCAATTTTAAAGGAATATAGGGAAATATTTAGATGATTTAGAATAAAACTGCCTAACAACATAAAGAAAATTAGTATCAGAAAAGCAAACATTACTGCTTCAACAGCTACTCTAGTTTTATTATACTTAATGTTTGGTAAAATTGATAAAAAAACTGCTACTGTTCCTAATGGATCTATAGCAAGAAAATAAAGTAAAAAAGATTCGGTTAAAGGTTTCAGTAAATCCATATAATTTAGAATATAAATCAAATATTGAGAGTAAGCAAATTAAGAGAGGCAGAAGCCTCTCTTAAAGGAGGACTACACTCTAACCTATACATTAATCGTGCCTAAATTATTTAAATGAAGATTTTATTTTTGAAAATAATGCGAAAGTAACAATACTGCCAATTACTAGGTGTTCTGTAAGTGTTAAAATATAAAATAGCTGACTAAAATCTTTAAAATTCGATAATATATTGAAAATAAATCCTAAACCTACTAAAATTACATAAAGATTTACACCTCCTTTTGAAAAATTATATATTTTATAGAGTGAATAAAACCACAAGGTACCGTATAAAAGTATTATAAAAACACTAAAAGAAAAAAAATCTTTATTATATAGAATTCTGGATATTATAAGATAAGTTATAGTAGATGATATTATAGCGTTGATGGCTACTAGGAGTTGGAAGACTCTTTTAGTTTTTATTTTCATTAGCTAATTTAATGGTACTGTTTTTTTTATTTATTTTGTAAATTTAACAGATTTCAAATAGCCCAGCAGCTCCCTGACCACCACCTATACACATAGTAACAACAACGTTTTTAGCTTTTCTTCTTTTTCCTTCTATCAATACATGCCCAACTAGTCTAGAACCAGTCATTCCATACGGATGGCCTATTGCAATCGAACCTCCATTTACATTTAATATTTCATTTGGTATTCCCAACTTATCTCTGCAATAAATAACCTGAACGGCAAAAGCTTCATTTAATTCCCATAAATCAATATCATCCATTTTTAAACCATTTTTTTCTAGCAGTNTTGGTACAGCATAAATAGGACCAATACCCATTTCATCTGGCTCNAGNCCTGAAACTGCCATACCTCTATAAATACCAAGTGGTTCNATATTATTTTTTTCAGCTTTTTTTGAGTCCATTAACACACAAGCTGATGCTCCATCTGATAATTGGCTTGCATTGCCAGCTGTGATGTAGGCATCTTCCCCCATAACGGGGTTAAGGTTTTTTAATCCTTCCAAAGTTGTATCAGGTCTATTGCCTTCATCTTTTCTTAACAAAACACTTTTTTTAGAAATTTCACCAGATTCCTTATTCTTAACAATCTTTTGTGTCTCTAGAGGAAATATCTCTTTATCCAGAAGACCATCTTTTTGTGCATTAGCCATTCTTATCTGGCTTTGAAGTCCATATTCATCTTGTTGTTCTCTAGAGATGTTATATCTTTTTGAAACAACTTCAGCGGTTTGGATCATAGAGAAATAAAGTTCAGGCTTATTTTTAGTTATCCAATCCTCTTGTGACATAAATATATTTTGATNCTCATTTTGTACTAAGCTTANAGATTCTAGGCCTCCGGCAACTATTATATCTAATTCATTTGTCATTATACGTTGAGCTGCCATAGCTATGGTTTGTAAACCTGATGAACAGAATCTGTTAATAGTTACTCCAGCAGTAGAAACAGGAAGACCTGCTCTTAAAGCTGCTTGTCTAGCTATATTATGTCCAGTAGCTCCTTCAGGCATACCACAACCTATCATGCAATCTTCAACACTTGATGGGTCTATGTTCGCTTCATCAACTGCATGTTTTATAGCATGTCCTGCCAAGGTAGCACCATGTGTATTATTAAAGGCTCCTTTATAGGCTTTTCCAATTGGTGTTCTTGCTGTAGATACAATAACTGCTTCTTTCATAATAACTCCTTGATAACAGATTAATCAAATTTTTTCTTGCTTTGAGCTAGTTCTTTTAAAAGACTACTCTCTGGCCACATTCCATCACCTCTTGATCTAAATGACTCAATATCTTCCAAAACTTTATCTAAACCATATGTTTCTGCATATTTCATAGGCCCACCTCTCCAGCCTGGATAACCATATCCATAGGTATATATAACATCTATGTCGGAAGCCCTTAGCGCAAATCCCTCTTCTAATATCATACACCCAGTATTAAGAAGTGCCCAACTAAGTCTCTTTAATATCTCATCTTTANTGATTTCTCTTCTCTCAATACCTTTTTCAAGGGCAATATCTTTAAACATTTTATCAACTTCCTCATCTATTTTCTTTTTTCTATCTTTATCATAAATGTAAAAACCTCTTCCAGTTTTTTGTCCAAANCTACCCATTTCACACAATTTATCTGCAACAGTAGCTGTATATCTTAGATTATCATACCTTCCTTCTTCTTTTTGTCTTTTTCTTATTCTCCATCCAACATCATTCCCTGCTAAGTCATTTACAGCAAAAGGACCCATTGCCCAGCCAAATTGATAAATAACATCATCAATATCAGCAACTTTNGCACCTTCCTCTGCTAATGCATGGGCTTGTCTAATGTATTCGTGAAACATCCTATTTCCAATAAATCCATCACAATTACCTGCAAGNACAGGTACTTTTTTNATAGATTTTGCNAANTTCATTGTAGAAGCNATAACTTCTTTACTNGTATTTTTACCCCTNACTACTTCNAATAGTTTCATTACATTNGCCGGACTAAAAAAATGNGTTCCAATAACATCNCTAGGTCTTGATGTAGAACTTGCAATTTCGTCTATATCTAAAGTNGANGTATTACTNGCNAATATACAATTTGGCTTTGCTATTTTATCAATAATTTCAAACATCTCTTTTTTAAGTGACATTTCTTCAAATACTGCTTCTATTATAATGTCAGCAGATGATATTTTTTGAATATCAGTATCTGTTTTGATTAAAGATAGCCTTTTTTTGTACTCATCTTCAGATATTCTTCCTTTGGATAATGTCTGTAAGTAGTTATCTTCAATAATTTTTTTTCCTTTTTCCAAGCTTTTTTGACTATTCTCAATTACAATTACTGGAATACCAACATTAGCGAAGCTCATTGCAATACCACCTCCCATTGTCCCGCAACCAATAACAGCAGCTGAATTAATATTCTTTGTCTTTATTTCCTTGGGTNTATCAGGTATTTTCATAGCTAATCTTTCAGAAAAAAACATATGAATTAAAGATGAGCTTTCATCCGCATCATGACACTCTTTNAAAAGTAGTCTTTCTTCTTCTAATCCACTATCAAAATCCCCTTTCGTAGCCGCAATAACTGCGTTAACAGCAGCTATTGGTGAATTTCTTCCTCTCATGTTTTTACTTATTTTTGATTGATATTTTTCAAAGATACCGTCATCTATGGATTGTATTTTTTCAATTGAATCTCTTGCCCTGGGATGAATATCGCTAGTTATTTTTTTCTCNATAAATTCTTTGCTATTAGATAATAGGTTACTATCAAAAACTTCTTCTATCAAACCATGTTCTTTTGCCTCATAAGCTGTTATTGGATTACCAGTAGTAATCATTCTTAGCGACATATCAANACCTACTAGTCTTGGAAGCCTCTGAGTTCCACCTGCACCTGGAATAATTCCTAATTTTACTTCAGGTAGCCCCATTCTTGTTGAGTCTAATGCTACTCTGTAATGACATCCCATTGCTAATTCTAAACCTCCTCCTAGGGGAGTTCCATGCAAGGCAGCGACAATTGGTTTTCTGCAATCTTCGAACTGCTTGATAACATCATTAAGCACAGGACTTTTCATGGGCTTTCCAAATTCTGCTATATCTGCACCAGCAAAGAATGTTTTCCCTTCTCCAAGCAATATAATTCCCTTGACATTGTCATCATTCGAAAGTTTTTCAAGATTTTCAATTAGACCTTTCCTAACTTCAAAAGATAATGCATTTACNGGATGATTTGCACCTTTTATTATTCCNATATTTCCTTGAANTTCATGACTNATNACTTNGTTATCCATTTTTTTCTCCTGCATACTTATACTTTAGTTATAAGTATTACTTTTATAAATACCTAAATAAATCTTTTAGTTAGAAGCAAAATATTATTTAAATAAGTTTGATTACTTTGTTAAGAAATCTAAATATTTTTCCTATAAAAGATTTTCTTTATTAAAGATTTAATTTATAATAATTTTAAATGATGTTCAATTTAATAAATGCTTTATTAATATCAGCTAGTATATTCATTGCNAGCTTCATGATTTCAAAAAAAATTTCTACTAATAGTNATTCCTTAGATGCTTACTACAACACGCAAGGTGCTTTTGCCGGTTTTGTACAGAAAAAAAATGGAAGAATAAGAGCTTGTGAGTTCTCTTCTCACGGAACAGTTCTCAGTTGTTCAAACTGGTTTGAAGAGAATGGCTTAAAACAAGGTAAAAATCTTGGAATTAATGAAGAAGAAATATAGNTNATCAANAGTTTTCTGATATNTAATCCATATACNTAGCTGTTTTCTTTGCTACTTTTCTACCATAAAACTTCTCAACCACTTTTAGTGATAGGTCGATTCCAGCCGAGACTCCTGCTGAGGTAAAAAATTTGTCATAAACAAATCGCTTTTTTTTCATTATCTTAGTCGTNGGGCTTATTTTTTTTAGTATATCAAAAGCTAACCAATGCGTAGTCGCAGCTCTATTTTTTAATAAGCCAGCTTTTGCCAAAAGCAATGATCCAGTGCACACAGTGCATAAGAGATCTATATTTTTATTTTCTTTNATCCAATCTAGTACTATTTGGTTTTTTAAAAGAGGTCTGGTGCCAATTCCCCCAGGTATAAGAAGTATATCTAAACTTGGGTGGTCTTTAATATTATAGTCACTAAATATTTTTAGTCCTCCTGTTGTTTTTATCTTCTTTTTTCTTTCTGATATAGTAAATACTCTAAAAGGCGACAAAGAAATGTCTGATTTATTTGTTGTCTTCTTCTCGACTATTTTGGTGCTTGCAAAAACCTCAAAAGGGCCTGCAAAATCTAATATTTCTACTTCATCAAATATAAAAATTCCTATCTTTTTTNTTTNCATGANNTTTAANTATTCTTANNTAAATCAAAAGTAATTTATTAAATAAATTAATATGTTATACTAAACAAATGAGTTTGAAAGAGAAATATCAAAAGTATAAAATTAAGGTAAGGCTCGCTGAAAAAAAAAGAAATTTTCAAAGGAATTCCGACTCGTGGATTGAAATCAGACGACTTAANAAAGAAAAATTGGCTTTAAAAGATGCTTTAGCATCTCAAAAATTACATTTTAGTAAATAATCAGCAACTTAATTTTTATATTGATTTACAATAAATTTATTCAATAATAAAAATAATAGTGTAATAGTTAATACTGTTTATTACATACTATCAACAACTTAAAAATAGACTTTAAAATTTAGATAATCAAGATTTTATATTTTATAAAGTATTCATAATCATTTTATAAAATTAAGCTATCGTACGAATTTATCAAAAAGTTATACTATAAATATTATTTAAATTGTACAGAATAGTATATACAATATGTAAAGAATATTATTTTATATCATGATAAATTAGTTTTCAAATGGGTCTTAGATGAGTTGGAAAAAGGAATTAGAAGAATTAAAACAAAGGAAGAACTTTGCGAAAAACCTAGGTGGGAATGAAAAAATCAGAAGACAGCATGAAGCTGGTAGATTAACAATTAGAGAAAGAATAAAATATTTTTTTGATAATAATACCTTTCAAGAAATAGGGGCTTTATCTGGTAAAGCCACATACGATGTTAATAATCGATTAATAAGTGTAACTCCAAGTAACTCTATTATAGGAAGAGGGCTTGTTGATAAAAAAAATATAATATTTTACGGTGATGATTTTACAGTCAGGGGGGGAGCTTCTGATGCGTCGATTTGGGAAAAAATGATACTAGCAGAGCAATTTGCTTATGACTATGAATTACCCTTGGTAAGATTTATAGAAGGAACCGGAGGAGGAGGTTCAGTTAAATCAATTGAAAAAGCTGGTTACACATATTTACCTTATAATCCAGGCTGGGATTACGTGACTAAAAATCTATCAAAAATACCTGTTATTTCATTAGCACTAGGGCCAGTTGCTGGATTAGGTTCGGCAAGGCTGGTTAGTAGTCACTTTAGTATTATGGTAAAGGAAACAAGCCAAATCTTTGTAGCCGGACCTCCTTTAGTAGAAAAAATTGGTGAAAAAGTAACAAAAGAAGAATTAGGAGGATATGAGATTCACGGTAAAAACGGTGTCGTTGATGCTGTAGCTGAAAGTGAAGAAGAGGCAATGGATATGGCTAAGAAATTTTTATCATTTATGCCTAATTCAATTCATAGCTTACCAAAAAAGATTGAAACTAAAGATCATTCTGACAGAGCAGAGAGCTATTTGTTAAATTCCATACCTAAAAATAAAAAAGAAAGTTACGATATCTTTCCTATTATTGATGCGATAGTAGATAAGAAATCATTTTTTGAAATAGGTAAGTCTTACGGTTTATCAGTAGTAAGTGGTTTGGCAAGATTAAATGGGTATCCTATGATTTTATTGTCCAATAATCCACAAGTATATGGTGGAGGATGGACTGTTGACTCTTCAAAAAAAATAATAAGAATTTTAGATTTAGCTCAGATNTTTCACTTTCCTGTTCTNAANTTAGTGGATAATCCTGGTTTTATAATTGGCACTCATGCAGAAAAAGCAGGTACAATAAGATACGGTGCAAAAGCATTAGCTGCAATATATCAAACTAATATTCCCACATGTACAATTATTCTTAGGAAGGCTTTTGGAGTTGCTGGAGCTGCACATATTAATCATACCAAATATAGATATAGATTTGCTTGGCCTTCAGGTGATTGGGGATCTTTACCAATAAAAGGAGGGATTGAAGCAGCTTATAAATCTGAGTTATTAAACTCTAAAGAACCTGAAAACTTAAAAAAATATCTTGCAAATAAGTTAGAATCTTTTTCTTCTCCTTTCCGATCTGCCGAAAAATTTTTAATAGAAGATATAATAGATCCAAGATCAACAAGAAAGAAAGTATGCGAGTGGATTAGCCTAGCCTATAAGATCTTAAAAATAGGTCCTAGTTCTTTCGGATATAGACCGTAGAAGTGTTTTCAATTATTTAGGATAAATTGTTTAATATTAATCTATTTATTGATTAGTTAAATTTTTATTGAATATTCTATGACACTATCCATCTGAATAATAAAATGTAGATGTTATAAATAATTCTAAAGGTAATCATTAAGAAGTTAACTATTTATATATTCTCTTAATAGTTTTGTCTCTTCTGCGTAATTATTAATTAACCTATTAACTACATCACCGATTGATACAATGCCCAGTAAATTTCCTTGATCAATAATTGGGATATGTCTTATTTTATGATTGGTCATTATTTCCATTAATTCTTTTGAGGTTGTTTTTATACTACAAGATATAATTTTTTTTGTCATAATTTGTGAAACTTTTTTATATCTATTATTAATAATGTCATTATAGTTTCTTATTAAGTCTCTTTCAGAAACCATCCCTACTGGAACACTAATTTTTTTTGATAAAACCACCAAACATCCAACACTATTGTAATTGAGTAGATTTATAAGATTTGTTATATTAGCATTCTGATCTATTGTAATACAACCTCTACAAATTAAACTCTTTACTAAGCTCACCATATGACTCCCCACTAAATGAAATTGATAAACCTTAAACTTATCTTAACATTTGAAATATCTTCTTAATCAATCATTTCAAAATAGAAAACTTTCTTTAATGTTTAATGCTTTCTTTCTACTCTTTCTTTTCAATTTTTTTCTTCTAATATGCCTTCTTATTCTCTTTGACATATTCAATAATGCTAAGTTAAGTGCTTTATAAGGAAATTTAGATCTTCCAGTAGTTTCAAACTCCATACTCTTAATTATTATTATTTTAAGTTTTACTTTATAGAAGTAATTTTTTCTTTCTAAGCTAGCATTATAACCTATAGCATTAGTAGCATATTTTGATAAAAGTTCTTTTATTTTATTTCTACAGTAAACTGAATAATGATTGCCTATACTAAGATTTTTTCCAAATACTTTATTTGTAATATGAAAAGTATTCATAATATATAAATATCATATTTTTATCTAAAATAGAAGAAGGCAAATAAATAATTTTGTAATTTTAATTAACCCTAAAAAGATAACTTAATATTTATATGAACCTTTATCTTAGTAAAAAAGCATCTTAAGTAGCAAAACAAAATGGCGTCCTCGGCAGGATTCTAACCTGCGACCTGTCGCTTAGGAGGCGACTGCTCTATACAGCTGAGCTACGAGGACTAAAAAATAATATTTAAAAATTTTGTAATGTTTGATAATAATTATATTAAAATTAAAGAAACTGTAAACTATGGCTATGACTATACATCAACTTAGAATTTTTTGGGCGGTTGCTCAGGCTAAATCTTATACGAAGGCTTCTAAAATGTTAGGATTAGCTCAACCATCATTATCTCAACAAATATCAAAATTAGAAGATGAAGTAGGAACGAAATTGTTTAATAGAGCCTCAAGCCAGATCTTTCTTACCGATTCAGGAAAGTTTTTATATTCTAAAGCAGAAGTAGTTTTAGCTAGTATTGAGGAAACAGAAGAGGGATTAAAGCAATTCTCTGGAAATACAAGAGGCACTATCAAAGTTGGAATGTTGTCATCAGTTGCAAGAAACGTTTTGCCTATAACAATGAAAATATTTTCAAAGAAACTTCCAAATATAGAGATTAATGTTCTTGAAGTATCGCCTGCGGAAGCTATAGACTTGCTATACGCAAGGCAACTTAATGTCGCAGTTGTTGCGGCAGACTCTATAGCAGCATCTAATGTTTCATTCTCTTCAGTTGATATATTTTCAGATCCTTATGTTCTTGCTGTGCCCAAAAAAATAAATATTGATAATGCTGATAGTTTTAAAGATTTAAAAGACTCAGATAAAGAGGTCATGAGTTCTATGATACTGTTTGAATTTGGTAGTTTATATAAAAAAAGAATTGATAACTGGTTGAAAAATACTCTACTTGATTTAAAGACAATAGCACATACTCGATCTTATGAGGTAGCTCTATCAATGGTTGAGGCTGGATTAGGAGTAGTAGTTTTACCGGCATTAACATCTGTTGTAGGACTTAATAGATCTTATGATGTTAATTTATATAAAACTAATTTGTTGAACAGAAGATTAGTAGCTTTAACACCTAATCAATTTTCTAAAACAGAACCTTCAAAGAGCTTTGTTTTTAGCCTTCAAGAAGCAGGAAAACACTTAAAGTTGCCCGAGATATTAGAAGCTCCAAAATTATTTTTAACACCTGCGGATAGTAAAAAATAAAAAATTAAGGTATAAATAATTTGATTATTGATTGGTAATTTTATGGAGTTAGTTTTTTGGGGAGTAAGGGGAAGTATTCCTACTCCAGGTATGGAATTTTCTAGGTATGGGGGAAATACGTCATGTGTAGAATTAAGAATTGATGATACCGTAATTATCTTTGATATGGGTTCTGGTATAAAGAAATTAGGGGACAGTTTAGTAAAAAGGAATATAAAAAATTTTGATATTCTAGTCTCTCATTTTCATTATGACCATACTTGTGGACTTCCTTTTTTCAAACCAGCTTATGATCCTACTTTTTCTTTTTCAATAAGGTCTGGAAAGATGGAGTCTAGAAAAGATGTATTGGGTGTTCTGAATTCTCAAATCTGCAGTCCATCTTTTCCAATTACTGTAAATAATTTTAACGCAAATGTTGAATATAAAAATTTTGATATAGGAAAACCATTTTATTTGAAAGATAAAAATATTAAAATTGATACAATTAATCTTAATCATCCTGATGGTGCTATTGGCTATAGAGTATGTGTGGGCAAAAAATCTGTGTGTTATATTACAGATCATGAACACACATTAGGAAAAGAAAACCAAAGTTTAATTGATTTTTTAAAAGACTCCAATGTGTTAATTTATGACTCAACATACAAAGACGAAGACTTTAAGAATTACATTGGATGGGGCCATTCTACATGGCAAGAAGGTTGCAGACTAGCAAAATTAGCAAATATTAAAAAATATTTTATATATCACCATAATCCTGATAATACTGACGATGAGATGGAAAAAATAGAAAAAGGCAGTAGAATGATAGACAATAATTTTTTTGTTGCAAAAGAAGGTATGTGTGTGAATATATAATTATGGCTGATAATTTGAAACAAAAATTTTTACCTGATGAATATATCTTTAAGCAAGGAGAGAAAGGTAGTAAAGCCTATCTTTTACTAGATGGTAGAGTTGCTATTGAGGTTAACTCGAAAAAGGTTGCTGAAATTTCTGAGATGGAAATATTTGGGGAAATGTCTCTGCTGCTAAATAAACCAAGAACGGCTAGTATAAAGGCATTAAAACCATCTATAGTACTACCAATAGACAAGAAAATCTTAGAAGAACTTTTAGGAAAATCTCCTCCAGTTATATCTTCCTTAGTAAAACAGTTAGCATACAGGCTATCACAATGCGACTCAGAAATTGAAAGCTTAAAGAAAAAAATTAATTAATTTTTTCCGATGTTATTACCTTTGTGACTACAGAAAGCCCGGGAACTATCTTTCCAAAATATTCATCGGGTAGTTCAAAAGAAATTTTTACTGGAACTCTTTGAACCACCTTAACAAAGTTTCCAGATACATTTTGAGGAGGAATAATACTGAATGAAGAGGCAGATGCCGGAGATTTAGATAAAACTTTTCCAGTGAGTTCTACTTTAGGATATGCATCAACTTTAATTTCTACTTTTTGCCCAACCTTAATATTTTTAATTTGTGTTTCTTTATAATTGGAAATTATCCATACATCTTCGGTAGGAACAATCGACATCAGAGACCAGCCTTTTTTCATATATACGCCAGGTTCTACTATTCTATTAGCTATTATTCCGTTTATTGGTGCTCTAATAATTGTTGACTCCAAATCAATTTGAGAGCTTTTTAATTTGCTTTCTAAAGCATCTTTTTTCGCTAAAATTCCTGATCTTTGTGCTACTAATCTATCCAGATTAATTTTTAGTTGATTGATTTCTTTTTTTATTACAAGGTGGGAGATTTTAAGCTCTTCAACATTCGATTTTAATTGTTTTAATTTGTATAAGCTTTTTTCATAATTAGTAGATACTTTATCAAACTTTGCCTTACTTATTGTTTTTCTTTTTAAAAGTTGACTCATTCTATTTTTTTCTTCTGTCATCAGTTTAAGGTTAGATGTTTCAGCAGATGCTTTTGCATCAGCACTTTTGATTTTTGCATTAGAAAGCCTTAAAACCAGCTTTTTTTCGTCAATTCTTATATTTTCTGAAATTATTGTTGCGTCTATTTCTTTTACCATTGCTTCTGCTCCATTTAACTCAGCAAAAGCAATTTCGTATTTGGCTTTAAAGGGTTCTTCTTCAAATCTTACTATTATATCGCCTTTTTTTACTCTTGTATTTAAAACTCCAGGAACATCTTCTACATAGCCAGATATCCTTGAAGAAATATTTGTAATGGATCCACGAATATAGGCATTATCAGTTTTTTCATAGTTACTGAAAGCTTTCCACCAAAAAGTCAGCGCGGATATAATTAAAAGGAATAGTATAAAGAAAGAAAGAATTATTTTTAAACGCATATTTTTTATTTATATCACTGTTTTTTACTACAGAGAAGAAATTTAAGTTTTAATTATGGTGGAGCCGAGGGGGATCGAACCCCTGACCTCGTGAATGCCATCCACGCGCTCTCCCAACTGAGCTACGGCCCCTTACTTAATATCAATAATATGCCCATTATCATTATCGCCTTCATTTTCTTCAAAATCAATATCATTAACATTAATATCATTTTCTATTTCTTCGGTTTCTTCTTTCTCATGAATTTTTTTAGACATTTTTTTTTCTAATTCTTCTTCATTATTCCTTTCTAATTTAAAATTACATTTTGGACAAATAACTTCTGGTTTATTAAGGTCATAAAATTTTGTACTGCAACTTGTACAGAAGCGTTTTGTACCTCTATTATCAATATCCATATTGTATCTCCTCAATTAGGATGTTAAATTGTTATACATAGTTGTTACAATAAAATATTTTTAAAAACGTTTTATTTCAAGAAAATTATATAATTTTATGTTTAAGAATAAATCAAAATTTATTAAATCTGAGAAACTTTATTTACCAAGAAATCATAAGCTAAGAGGACAGGTTAGCATTCCAGGGGATAAATCTATTTCTCAAAGAGCTCTAATTATTGGTTTAATTAGTAACGGAGTTACAAAAATTGAAAATATATTGGAAAGTGAAGATGTTTTCCATACATTACAGGCGATCATTCTATTAGGAGGTAAAGTTGATTTCAAAAATAACACAATTTATATTAATGGATCAGGGTTAGGAAACATCATATCTCCAGACAAGCCCATATATATGGGTAATAGCGGAACTGGCACCAGATTACTTTTAGGTTTAGTTGCTGGTTCGGATGCAACTGTTACATTTTATGGAGATAACTCTTTAAATAAGAGACCTATGAGTAGAGTAATTATTCCATTAGAAAAAATGGGAGCAAAATTTATTTTTGCTAAACCGGGCAGGCTTCCTCTGACAGTAATTGGTGCTCGCAAAAAAGGAATTACCATTCCCATAAATTACAAAATACCTGTAGTCTCCGCTCAAGTAAAATCAGCTATTATTTTTGCCTCTTTAACAGCTAGAGGTAAATCAAAAATAGTAGAGAAGAATAGGTCTAGAAATAATACTGAAAAAATGCTTTCAGATTGTGGTGTAGATATTAGGACCAAGACTCAAAAGAATAAAAGTATTGTCATTGAATTGGAAGGAGTTTCATATGTTAATTCAAAGAAAGTAAAAGTTCCAGGAGATCCTTCAACTGCAGCATTTCTAGTAGTTGCTGCCTTAATTACAAAAGATAGTAAAGTTACATTGGAGAATATTTACTATGATAGATTTAGACTGAAAGTTTTTGATGTATTAAAAAAAATGGGTGCTAAAATAAAGATAATAAAAAATGAGAACAAAAAGACTTGCAATATAAGAGTAATTTCTTCTGCACTAAATAATTTAACTATACCAAGCAATTTAGCGTCTTATTTAATAGATGAATATCCTATTCTCTCAATAGCCGCTGCTTGTGGTTCAGGAATTATGACAATNAAGGGCTTAGAAGAACTAAGATATAAGGAAAGTGATAGGCTAATTGCAATTTTTCAAGGTTTGAAATCATCAGGAGTCAAAACAAGTATAAAGAAAAATACTCTAATTATAGAAGGAATGAAACAAATAGTAGGAGGTAACATTATATTAGCTAAAGATGATCACAGAATAGCTATGGCTTTTAACATACTAAGTTTGATAACAAAGAAGCCTATTTTTGTCGAAGGTAATAATTCTATAAGAACTAGTTTTCCTCTATTTTTTGACTGCCTACAAGCTTTAGGGGTCAAAATAAAAAAAAGATGAAATATAAAAACCATATAATTACAATAGATGGACCAGCAGCTTCGGGAAAAGGCACAATATCAAAGGTATTAGCAGAAGAACTTGAATTATATCATATAGAAACAGGACTATTTTATAGAATCTTAGCGTTAGAATATTTAAAAGTAAAAAATTATAAAATTTCCCTAAGTTCATTTCTAGAGAAATTAGATAAAAAAATCTTTTTTGGTAGTACAAGTAATAAAAATGAGATATATGATACNCGAGTAACTGATACATCTTCTTTACTAGCAAAGAAAGCAATAATAAGAAAATTTATAGTAAAAGCACAGAAGGATTTAATTAAATCACATTCTCTNAAATATAAAGGTATTATTTTGGATGGAAGAGACTGTGGGACTGTAATAGCTCCTCAAGCAGTTGTAAAAATATTTATTACTGCAAAACTGGAAGTTAGGGCTATGAGGAGATTTGAACAAATTAGTAAAAAAAATGATAAAATTCTTTATAAAAATATTCTACTAGAATTATCAAAACGTGATGAAAGAGACGTTAAAAGAAAGAACTCACCTTTATATCAAGCAAGGGGTTCTTATTTAGTTGATAGTAGCGAACTAAATCTTATTGATACAATTAAGATTGTAAAAAAAATAATTTTAAGTAAACTACCATATTTGGAAATTAAATAAACTAATGTTAGTATGAAAGAGGGAAAACATGGAAAAAGAAATCTCCACTTCAAAAAAAGCTAAGACTTTTTCTAGCAAAGAAAACTTTGCTGATTTANTAGAGGAGTCTTTTAAAAAGGAGATAAAAAAAGTAGGTAGTTTAGTAAGAGGAGAAGTTGTAGCCATTGAGAAGGAATCAGTAATCATAGATATAGGTTATAAATCAGAGGGAAGAGTTCCCTTGAAAGAATTTTCACCTCCTGATAAAAAACCTGAAGTTGGAGATGAAGTAGAAGTATTTTTTGAAAATGCTGAAAATAAGTTTGGAGATGCTGTACTTTCTAGAGAAAGAGCTAAAAGAGAAGCAGCTTGGAAAATAATGGAAAAAGCTCTAAAGAATAAAGAAAAAGTTAAAGGGAATATCTTTTCAAGAGTAAAAGGTGGATTTTCAGTAGATCTGAATGATGCAATTGCTTTCTTACCTGGTAGTCAAGTAGATGTTAAGGTTATAAAAGATAATTCTTACTTACTAGGAACAGAACAAGTCTTTCACATACTTAAGATGGATAGGAAACGCGGGAATATTGTAGTGTCCAGGCGTTCAGTATTAGAAGAAGGAAGGGCAGAAGCCAAGAAAGAGTTAGTTTCTACCATAGAGGAAGGTCAGATCATGGAGGGTGTTGTTAAAAATATTACTGACTATGGAGCTTTCGTTGACCTAGGAGAAGTAGATGGTCTTTTACATGTAACAGACATTTCATGGAAAAGAATTAGCCACCCATCGGAAATTTTAAAAGTAGGACAAAAAATAACCGTAAAACTAATAAAGTATAATACAGATACTCAAAGGTTGAGCTTGGGAATGAAACAACTCAATGAGGATCCTTGGAAAGGCGCTGGCGAAAAATTTAAAGTTGGCAATAAATATAAGGGCATTGTAACTAATATTGCAGATTATGGAGCCTTTGTTGAAATAGATAAGGGTATAGAAGGGCTAGTGCATGTTTCAGAAATGAGTTGGACAAAAAAATCTAATAATCCTTTCAAAGTAGTATCAGCTGGTAAGGAGGTAGAAGTAGTAATTTTAGACTTCGATGAAGAAAAGCGAAGACTTAGCTTAGGAATGAAACAAGCTACCGAAAATCCTTGGGAAAAAGTCAAGGATAAATTATCTATTGGAGATATACATGAAGGAGAAATAAACAATATTACAGAGTTTGGATTATTTGTAAAAATAAATGAAGAAGTAGATGGTCTCATCCATATTAATGATATTTCATGGACTGAAAATTCAGAAGAGCAACTCAAAAAATATAGTAAAGGCATCAAAGTTAAAACAAAAATATTAGAGATAGATCCGGAAAAAGAAAGAATTGCACTTGGTATAAAACAGTTAGAGAAAGATCCTTTTGNAGAAGCTTTAGGCGANAAAATTAAAGTAGGAAAANTAGTTACTTGNGTAATTGANAATGTAATNGATAATGGTNTAGAAGTTAGCTTAGATAATAACTTGCAAGGATTTATAAANAGAACAGAACTATCAAGAGATAAGGAAGAACAAAAATCTTCTAGATTTGCCAAGAAAGAAAAAGTAGACGCAATGATAGCTTCTATAGATAAGAATAGTAGAAAAATTATGTTATCTATAAAATCTATGGAACTTGCAGACGAAAAACAAGCAATGAAGGATTACGGGTCAACAGACTCAGGAGCTTCGCTCGGGGATATATTAGGAGCTGCTTTAGAGGCTAAATCTAATGACAAAAAAGAAAATCTGGTTAATAAGAAAAAAGAGGAAAAAAAACCAAGTAAGTAAGGAGAGTTTTTGAAAAAGTCAGACTTAATTTCTGAAATAGCATCTAGCCAAAATTTAACGGTAAAAGATGCCCAAAAGATTGTTACTATCATTATTAGCGAAATAACACAGACATTATTTTTAGGCGAAAGAGCTGAATTTAGAGGTTTTGGAGTATTCTCTTCAAGAACACGTGAGGAAAGACATGGGAGAAATCCTAAAACGGGAGAAAAAATAATAGTTANACGAAAATTTATACCTCATTTTAGAATGGCTAAAAAGCTTTATAAAAAAATAAATTAAATGTTGAAAAATTGTTAAAATCTCTTTTATTATTTTTTATTTTCCTAATGCTATTATTTTTTGGTTACTTTAATAAGGAAACTATCACTATTAAATTGCTACCGGATATAGATATATCACTACCTCTTTATTTATTATTTTATATAAATTTGGCCTTAGGAGTTTTAATGTCAGCCATTTACAATTTTATCAGAAAAAAATAAAATATGATTAAATCGAATAAGATAATATGTGCTTTGGATTTGCCTGATCTAGAAGACATTAAAAGGTTAGTTTATTCTATAGAATATGACATTNTATATAAATTTGGCATGGAATTTTTTTATAACTTTGGCATGAAAGGCATAGAGGAAGTAAAAAAAATTAAACCAAATTGCAAAATATTTTTAGACTTAAAGCTTCATGATATTCCGAATACAGTTAAACGTTCTATACCACCATTATTGAAAAAAATAAANCCTGATATTTTAACTATCCACGCATCTGGAGGAAGAAAAATGATAGAAGAAGCTGTAAAAATTACTAACGAAACCTCTTTAGAACTAGATATTAAGAGACCACTTTTAATTGGCGTCACTATACTAACAAGTTTATCTCAGGGAGATCTAATTGAGATGGGTTTAAATGAGAAACTGGAAAATTACGTATTAAATTATGCAAAGTTATCTAAAAATTCAGGTTTAGACGGGATTGTTTGTTCAGCATTAGAAACAAGAAATGTTAAAAAAAAATTAGGTAATAACTTTAAAATAATTACACCAGGCATAAGAATTTTAAATTCAAATAATCAAGATCAGGCAAGAGTTGTCACTCCCAAAGAAGCATTTAATAATGGTTCTGATTATATTGTTATGGGTAGGGNTTTGATTTCTGCAGAAGAACCAAATAAGGTTATAGAAAAGATAATAAGTGAAGTTTAAAAATGAAGACGAAAATAAAAATCTGTGGTTTAAATTCAATCGACGAAGTAGAAGCTGTACACAAGAATGGTGCATTCTGGTATGGGCTAATATTTTACGAACCTTCGCCTAGAAATATTACTTTAGAAAAGGCCAAATATATGGTTTGCAACGGTCCTTCTGATATAAAACCAGTAGCTGTAACTGTAGACTGTAATTTGGAAAAGATTAGGAAGATAGCAAATATTGGTGTAAAAACAATACAATTGCATGGAAAAGAAGATAGTTCATTCTGTAAATATTTAAAGAATAATTTTGATTTTGAGATAATAAAAGCGTTAAGTATTGAAAGTTCTAGTGATGTTTTATTGGCAAAAAAATACATTGATTGTGTTGATTGGATATTATTTGACTATAAATCAAGAGAATTACCCGGCGGAACGGGAANATCGTTTAACTGGGAAATACTTAGAAATAGTAAGTTAAATTATAAATGGATACTCTCTGGTGGATTGGACTATAATAATGTATTATCAGCTTTAGAAATAACAAAAGCTAATGCTTTAGACGTTTCATCAGGAGTAGAGGATAAAGATGGAAAAAAGTCTAAAAATTTGATTGCAAGATTTTGTGAAGAGGTTGTAAATTATAATGAGTTTAAAAATGTTTAATAAATATTCCTTTAAAGAATTTCCAGATAAAGATGGTAATTTTGGAGATTACGGTGGTAGGTTTGTTGCAGAAACTTTAATTCCACTAATATCAGATTTAGAAAAAAAATATCTATTTTATAAAAAAGATAATAAGTTTAAAGAAGATTTTGCAAAACTGGCTACAGANTATATAGGAAGACCAAGTCCTCTNTATTTCGCTAAAAACCTTACAAATTTTGCTGGAGGTGCAAAAATATATTTTAAAAGAGATGAGCTAAATCATACAGGTGCACACAAAATAAATAATTGTTTGGGACAAATTCTTCTTGCCAAAAGAATGAATAAAAAGAGAATAATTGCNGAAACAGGNGCAGGACAACANGGAGTNGCNACTGCAACNGTTTGTGCATTATTTGGAATGCAATGCGTTATTTTTATGGGAACTAAAGATATAGAAAGACAAAAACCNAATGTTTTTAAAATGAAATTGCTAGGAGCGGATATTAAACCAGTAAGTTCAGGTTCTTCTACACTAAAAGATGCGATGAATGAGGCTCTGCGAGACTGGGTTAGTAATGTTGATAATACATTTTATATAATAGGAACTGCTGCGGGGCNACATCCTTATCCTATGATGGTAAGAGATTTTCAATCAGTTATAGGTAAAGAGCTAAGAAAGCAAATTCTTAAAAAAGAAAAAAAATTACCAAATACACTTGTGGCATGTGTTGGAGGGGGATCTAATGCTTTAGGATTATTTTATGAATTTTTAGATGAAAGAAAAATCAGTTTATATGGAGTAGAAGCAGGTGGGAAAGGAATTAAATCTGGAGCACATTCAGCATCTTTAAGTGCAGGAAGTCCAGGAATTCTTCATGGTAATAAAACTTATTTATTACAAGACAAGGATGGTCAAATTAAAGAAGCACATTCAATTTCAGCTGGCTTAGACTATCCTGGTATTGGGCCAGAACATAGTTGGCTAAAAGATAAAGGAAGAGTAAAGTATGTTTATGTTAATGATAAACAGGCTTTAAATGCTTTAAAATTATGTAGCAGGCTAGAGGGTATAATTCCAGCTTTAGAGCCAGCACATGCTCTACATTTTGTTCTAAAGTATGCTTCTCAGAAAAAGAGGGACCATATCATTGTTATGAATATGTGTGGAAGAGGAGATAAGGATCTTGATACTATTATGAATTCATTAAAATAATTGTATAATGATAGACAGAATAGATAATACTTTTAGAAAGTTAAGAGAAAATAATCGAGCTGCTCTTATAACATTCTTAACAGCAGGCGATCCCAGCATATCTACAACTTTAAAGATAATAAAAAAATTACCGAAAGCTGGAGCTGATCTTATAGAGTTGGGAATGCCATTCAGTGATCCAATGGCAGACGGGCCAACTATCCAGAAAAGTTATAATAGGGCTTTAGAAAATGGAACGAAAATAATTAAAATTTTTAATATGGTAAAATTTTTTAGAAAAGACGACTCATATACTCCCATAATACTCATGGGGTATTATAACCCTATATTCAAGTATGGTGTTGATAAATTTATAGAAAATGCTAGAAAGAATGGTATCGATGGAGTATTAATTGTTGATCTTCCAAGTGAGTCTGACAAAAAGATAGAAAAAAAGTTCTATAATTCTAAATTAAAATTTATAAAGTTGACTACTCCTACGACTAATTCTTTAAGATTAAAAAAAATAATAAGTAAGACCACTGGTTTTTTGTATTATGTATCTATTACAGGTATTACTGGTGCTAAAATAAATAGTTTCAAACATATAGAGGAAAGCTATAAAAGACTTAAAAAGATAGCTAAATTACCTTTTGTAGTTGGCTTTGGCATTGATACTCCAGAAAAAGCAAATAAGGTAGCAAGATACGCAGATGGAGTTGTAGTGGGTAGTGCAATTATTAAACAAATAGAAAATAATAAAAATAATGATAACCAAATAATCAAAAATGTTCTTAAACTAACTAAACAGTATTCAAAAAAAATTAAAACAGCAAAGCTAGGTGAAAAATGAATTGGTTGACTAACTTTGTAAAACCCAAACTAAGATCTATAAAGTCTAAAATAATTAAAAAAGAAAATTTGTGGGAAAAATGTACTTCTTGCAATCAGATGATCTTTCACAGAGAATTAAAAGAACAGCAATTTGTATGTCCTAATTGTGATTTTCATATGCAGATGCCGATAGAGAATAGGCTAGAAAGTATTTTCGATAACAAAAAATTTGAAGAAATCAAAATACCAGAAGTAACCGAAGACCCATTAAAATTTAAAGATAAAGTCAAATATCAAGAAAGACTTAAAAAAGAAAGGGAAAAAGTCAAAAGGCAAGATGCTATATTACTGGCTTCAGGAAAAATATATAATATAGAAATTGTAGCAGCTATAATGGACTTTAACTTTATGGGGGGATCCATGGGATTAAAAGTTGGAGAGGGCATAGTGAAAGCAACCCAAGTTGCAAAAAAGCAAAAATGCCCACTTCTAATGATATCTTCATCAGGAGGTGCAAGAATGCAAGAAGGTATTTTATCTTTAATGCAAATGCCAAAAACTGTTGCAGCCATAGAAATATTTAAGGAAAGCAAATTAGCTTACTTATGTCTTTTTACTAACCCTACTTTCGGAGGAGTGTCCGCATCTTTTACCATGTTAGGAGATGTACTAATGGCAGAACCAGGAGCTCTCATTGGATTTGCTGGTCCAAGGGTAATAAAGAAAACAATAAATAAAGATTTGCCTGATGGATTTCAGAAGAGCGAATATCTCTTAGAACATGGAGCTATAGATTTAATTGTTCATAGAAAAAACCTTAGGAAGAAACTATATTCTTTGCTTAAACACTTACACAAATAAAAATATAATTAAGTGTATGACTTAAAATATATCTCTCACAAAAACAGTAGGATTAATAAATTATTAAAGGCATTAGCTCAATTGCATCCTAAAGATATAGATCTTTCATTGGGTAGAATTAAAAAACTTTTAGAAAAACTAGATAATCCGCATCTGAAGCTGTCCAATGTCATACATATTGCAGGGACTAATGGAAAGGGATCTACAGCGACTATTATTTTTCAGTTGCTTGCGAATATAGGAAAAAAAGTGAATGTTTATAGATCCCCGCACATATTATCTTTTAATGAAAGAATTTTTCTTAATAATAAAAAGATATCTGACAAATATTTAATTGAAGTATTAGAAAAGGTATATGATAGCAATGATAAAAACCCAATCACATTTTTTGAAATATTTACGGCAGGAGCATTCTTAGCCTTTTCAGAAAATCCTTCAGATGTAAATATTATCGAGGTAGGTTTAGGTGGTAAACTCGATGCAACAAATGTTATTAAAAATAATAAAATATCTATAATTACACCAATAGGATTAGACCACAAAAACTTTTTGGGAGAAAAAATAACTGAAATAGCAGCAGAAAAAGCAGGAATAATTGAAAGCAATGGCATAACTATTTGCTCAAAACAAGAAAAGAAAGTATATCCTGTCTTGACTAAAAAGATAATACAAAAGAAAAATATCAGCTTTATTTATGGAAAAGATTGGATCATAAAAAATAAAATAATGTCATATAAGAATATTAATATTGATTTAAGTAATCTATCATTGTTGGGAGACCATCAGTATTTAAACGCAGGGTGCGCAATATTAGCTTGTGAGAATATGTATAATCTTGAAATAAAACCTAAAAAAATTATTACTGGCCTTAGTCAAATAAGTTGGCCTGGAAGATTACAAAAAATTGAAGGAAGATTACATAATAAATATAAAGACATAAATATATGGATAGATGCTGCACACAATGGTTTAGGATTTAAGGTATTAGAAGACTGGATAAAAAAAAACAAACTAAATAGATTAGCAATGATTCTTGGTTTAGGAACAAACAAAGATATAAATGATATAATTCCTTATATAGTAAAA
>PBGQ01000050.1 GCA_002720125.1 Rickettsiales bacterium
AAATTCTTGATAATTTGTTGATCTGCATATGAATAAGAGCAGATAAATGTAATCAAGAAAGTGTGAATATAGACTTTAAAAGATTTACTAATTTTCATATTAATTTAAATTGAATAGCATACTAAAATGAAAAATAAAAATAAAACCGTATGGTCAAAAAGACTTAAAGGATCACCTTCAAAGTTATTTGAAAGAATAGGTGCGTCAGTTCATATTGATAAAAGGTTGTATAAGGAAGATATTTTTGCCTCAAAAGTGCATACTCAAATGCTTATAAAACAAAAAATTATTCCTATTAAAGATGGAAATAAAATTATAGCTGGATTAAAAAAAATTGAAAAACTTATTGATAGTAAAAAATTTAAGTTCGAGGCCAAGTATGAAGACATTCATTTAAATATTGAAAAAAAACTTTTTGAAATTATTGGCCCTTCCGCAGGCTTTCTTCATACTGCTAGATCCAGAAATGATCAAGTAGTAACAGATTTTAAGTTATGGGTTAAAAAATCAACTAAAGAAATTATTTATGAGATTAGTAAATTAATGAGATCTATTCTTTTAAAATCAGAAAAGAATATAGACACTGTAATGCCAGGGTTTACTCATTTGAAAAATGCTCAGCCAGTGTCTTTTGCTCATTATCTCTTAGCCTATTTTGAAATGTTAAAAAGAGATAGAAAGAGATTTAATAATAATTTAGATTTATTAGATGAGTCACCGCTTGGAGTTGCGGCATTATCAGGTACATCTTACAACATAGATAGATTTTACACCTCAAAAAAACTTGGTTTTAAGCAACCGACCTCCAATTCTATTGATACGGTTTCGGATAGGGATTTTGCTATAGATTTTCTTTATGCTTGTGCAGTTTGCGCGATGCATTTATCTAGATTGGCGGAAGACTTTATCATATTGAATTCAGACGCTTATAAATTAATTGATTTTAACGATAAAATGTTAACTGGATCATCAATTATGCCGCAAAAAAAGAACCCTGATCCAGCTGAATTAATCAGAGGAAGAACCGGGATTAATTACGGAAAACTTAATTCTATGCTTACTATAATGAAAGGTTTGCCAATATCTTATTTCAAAGATTTGCAAGATGATAAATCTTTAGTTTTTGATGGATTTGACACTTTGAAAGATACCCTTTCATTAAGCTCTGAATTAATTAAAAATCTTAAACCCAATAAAAAGAGAATGTTAAATATGGCAAACAGTGGTTTTACTACTGCAACCGATTTTGCAGATTATTTAGTAAAGCAAAAAAAGATTCCATTTAGAGAGTCTTACAACATTTCCTCAAAATTAGTAAACTATGCAGAAAAAAAAGGTAAGAATCTAAACGAACTCAGTTTTGATGAAGTAAAAAAATTTTACAAGAATTTAGATAAAAAGATATTACAAATATTTGAGGTAAAAAATTCAATGAACTCCAAAAAATCATATGGAGGAACTTCGAGCAAAAATGTAAAAAATATGATTAAAAGATATAAAAAAGATCTATGAAAAATTTAACATTATCCATGATTATTTTTTTTCTTCTTATTTCCTCATGTGGAAAAAAGTCAGATCCTAAGTTTAGTGAAAAAAAGGAATTAAATAACTATATTGAGCTACAATTATGATTAATTATAGAGGTAATAAATTATCAGTTGAAAATAAATATGTTTTGAAAATTGCAAAAAATAATCAAACGCCATTTTATTTATATTCCGCTAAAGCTATTAAAGACAATTTTGAACAGTTTTGCAGAGTATTTAAAAAAATAAATCCTTTGATTTGCTTCTCAGTTAAATCGAATTCTAACCCAAAAATATTGAGAATACTTAAAAGTCTCGGTGCTGGAGCTGATGTTGTCTCTGGTGGGGAGTTATTAAAAGTTTTAAATGCCGGAATAAGCCCTAAAAAGATAGTTTTTTCTGGTGTTGGAAAAAGTACAGATGAATTAAAGATGGCAATTAAAAGAAAAATTTTGTTGATTAATGCAGAGTCATACAGTGAAATTGCTTTAATAAATAAATTATCTAAATCAAGTAAAAGAAAAACATCTATTGGTTTAAGATTAAACCCTGATATAGACGCGAAAACTCTTGGAAAAATTTCAACGGGAAGAGCAGTGGATAAGTTCGGGTTATCAAGAAAAAAACTGATAGAAGTATGTAAAAATTTAAAAGAGTTTAAACATATTGAATTGAATTCTTTGAGTGTACATATTGGTAGTCAAATACTATCAGATATCCCTTTTAAAAAAACTTTAAAGGTAATAGAGGAAATTATTAGAAAAACAAAAACTCATTTTAAATTTATTGATCTAGGAGGTGGTTTTGGTATTTCCTATAGTTCTAAAGAAAAAAGAATTAAATTAAATAATTATTCTAATTTAGTTAATAAGTTTAAAAAAAAGTATAATTGCAATATCATTTTTGAACCGGGAAGAGCAATTATCGGAAATACAGGTATACTAGTTTCAAAAATCCAATACATCAAAAATTCTATTTCGAAATCTTTTGTAATTATTGATGCTGGAATGAATGATTTTATGCGGCCAGCACTATACTCTGCTAAGCATCAAATTAAGATGCTTGTTGAGAAGCAAAATAGCGATAATAATTCTAAATACGATATTGTTGGTCCAATATGTGAAACAAGTGATACTATGGCCGAAGCAGTTATATTATCAAAAAATATTAAAAGCGATGATTATTTATATATAGATAAAGTAGGAGCTTATGGTTCTGTTATGTCATCTAATTATAATACAAGAGAAACAATACAGGAAATACTTATTAATAAAAATTGTTATGAGATAATTAAAAATAAAATAGAAATCGAAGATTTGATTAAACAAGAAAAAATTGCTTCTTGGTTGAAATAGATCAAGCTATATGTTTATAAATATAAAAATTGTCCAAGTTATTTTATTGATAAACGAGAATTTAAGACATATTTTTTACTTTTTTATTTATACAGCTTTTTTTTCTATTATATCGTTATTAGGTTTTTGGAAAATATTACCTTTAGTTTGTCATATTATTTTAGCAGCTTTATTTTTTTTATTACCATTTTACTATATTTATTTACATAAAAATAAATTCAAGTACATAAACAATAGAAACGTAATTATTTGGTTGGAAGAAAAAAACTTTTCTAATATTAATCCTCTTACTAGCTTATTTGATAAGCCAATTAATGAAAATTTAGATGGAATTAAATGGAAACTACACCTTAAAAAAAGCTACAATTACTCAAAAAAAATAAAATATTTTTTTCCAAAGATAAATATTAATTTAGAAGATCCATTGAAAACAAGATTTCTATTTTTGTTCTTTTTGGTAATAGCATTTTTTTGGTCTGCAAAGAATGATAAAATATTTACAAATATTTATAGCGTTCTAAACTTTAAAACTAAAAATGTTATAGAAAACAATATTACATCTTCAAAAATTTGGTTAGTACCTCCAAGATATACAGAAATTATGCAAAAAGAAATATTCATAGATTCTGAAAGCTCTTCAAAAGAAGATAACATAAAAATTCCAATTAATTCTGAATTAAAGGTAAAGATACAATCTAAATCTCAAAAACTTAATTTCGTTACAGGAAAAAATAAGAATTATTTTGAAGAAACAGAAAAAAATAATTTTGAGCTTTATTATAAAATAATAGATAACCAGAATTTTATAATTAAAAATGATGACAAGGTCATAAAAAGAATATATTTTGAAGTTATACCTGATAAATTTCCTTCAATAGATTTTGACTCAGAACCAGAAATTGTTGGTAATTCAATAAAATTTATTACCAATGCTTCAGATGACTACAGAGTAAGGAAGGTTTTAGCAAGCATCTTAAGACCAACTGAATTTAAGCACTTTAATGACAAAACAATAAATTTTGATCTTGAATTTGAAACAAACGAAAACCCTAGAAAAATAAAGAATTATTTCTATCAGGATTTATCTGCTCATATATGGGCAGGCCACTCATCAAAACTAGTAATTTCAGCTATTGATGATCTGAACCAGATTACAAAGATTGAGATGAAAATAAAAATTCCTTCTAAAGAGTTTATAAATAAATCTGCTAAAACTGTTCTACTTATTAGGAAAGAAATAGCATTGAGAAAAATAGACCTAAAAAAAGCAGAAAATTCCCTAAAATTTATAATCAAAAAAGATAGTGAATCTTTGAAAAATAGAGTTATTTATAAAAAGTATGAAGATGTTTTAAGTACCTTTTCTAAATTGAAAGAGACTCCTCTAAATTATTCTCATATTCTATATGATGATTTATGGCAATTATCTCTATTATTAGAGGAAAGGGAAAACTTTGTTGTAAAAAGAGAATTGGAAAAGATTGAGAAACTTTTTTTTGATAGTCTTAAGAGAAAAGACACTGATGAAATAATTGCTAACACAACCGAATTAAAACAAAAGATTGAACGCCTAATCAAAATGCGAAATGAAAATAACTACCAAGATCAGCATTTAAAAAAATCTAATGAAGAATTACAAGATAGGTTTGAAGAATTGAATGAAGAAATTAAAGATTTACTTAATATAGGGTCAAAAGAAAAGCTAAACGAAAAAATACTTCAGATGAAAGAATTAACAGATACACTTCGAAATCCCAAGAAGATAGATAAAGAGAAAATGCTGAAGCAGGCACAAAAGCAAAATCTAATTAATAAATTATCTGAGCTTCTTAACGAGCAGGAAATAATAATGCAAGAGAGTTTTAATTTGGCTTCCAATAGAGGTATGTTTGAGCAGAGTTCTCAAGGAAGTGGAGGGAAAAGTCCCAAAGAAAAACAGGACTCCCTTAGGAATAGTTTGGGTAACATAATGAGAGAGATAAGTTCTTCAGAAAATGAGATTCCTCAAGAGCTAGGTAGAGCTGATAGAGCGATGAGGCAGGCTTCCAGAGATCTAGAAAATGGAAAGCCTGATAGAGCCTCTAATGCCCAAGGCAGAGCATCAGAAATGATACAGAGAGCTATGAATTCAATGGTAGCTAATTTAGATTCTAAAAAACAGGATGTTTACCGTTCAGGTAATCAACAAGACAGGTCGACTTCAAATCCATCATTTACAGACTCGAAAAATACTACAACTGATGGATCTTCGTCTGGTGGAACTATCGATGTGCCTGCAAAATATAAAGAACAAGAAGCAAAAAAAATAGTAAGAGAGCTCTATACCAGATATAAAAATGCAGAAAGAAATACCAAAGAAAAAAAGTACATTAGAAGATTACTCGATTGGTACTAGATTATCTATAAAATTAAATAAATTTTGCCAATAGCTATCTGTTAATTCTAGTTCTTCTCTAAATAAGAAAATACAAACTAGTACTATTAATATTATGAATACATTCAATAATAGCAGTTTTTTTATTGAAAAGGTTGATTTTTCCGGTTTTTCTATAGGTTTTTTTTCTATAAGCCAAAGATTACCACATACACTACACTTAAATTTTTTAACACTATTAATAAGGTCTTGAGATTCAATTTCAAATAGTGTTTTGCATTTTGGACATTTTATATTCATTATCAATAGTTTATAATAATTTCAATTTATTATATCAAATAAGATAAAAAGGGTAAATATTTGATAAAATTAGAAAATCTATATTTAGAAGGAGTTGATAATAAATATCTATTAAATGATGTAAATATCTTTATTCCTAGTGGTAGCTTAGTACTAGTAAAAGGAGAACATAATTTTGGAAAAACCAGGCTTTTAAAAACAATTGCTATGCTAGAGAAACCAAGAAAGGGAAAACTGTTTGTTATGGGAAAAGAAGTATCTAGACTGAATAACAGAGAAATATCTAACCTTTATAAGCAAATAGGCCTAGTTTTAGAAGAGGACTTATTAATAGATAATATTAATGTGGCAGATAATATATTACTACCCTTAATATTAAGAAATGAAAATCGTAAGGAAATTGCTCTTGCCTTAAAGGAACTTATTCCCTGGTTAAATTTAGAAGACTTAATTAAAAAAAATACTATTAATTTAAGTGCATCAGAAAAAAAAATAATACAATTTGCTAGAGCAATTATTGTAAGACCTAGAATTCTTATGTTGGATAACTTGTTTAATGCGATAGATAATAATATTGAGAAGAAAATAATATTTCTTATTATGGCATTAAACAGGATTGGAACCACTATCGTTATCTTTGGGAAAGAGCCTAGCATTCAAAAAATTAAATTTAGCAACATATTCAATATAAAAAAACAACAATTGCTGGAGGAAAAAATTGAGCTTAATTAATGTAATTAGAATAAAATACTTTCCTTCTGCTTTATTTGATTATATCACAATTTTTATAGTAAACATTTTTTTTAATATACTATTTTTGCTTTTTCTAAATAACGTTAATCTGCTTTTTAAAAATAATAGTACAAATGATATTTTCATGATAATTCCACAAAATATAGAGAATTTTGCTGAGAAGAAAGACCTTATCTTTAAAAGATTAAGCCTCGAAAAAAATATTATTTCTGTAACTAGAATAGAAAAAACAAAAGTTCTTTCATTATTGCAAGAGTCCCTTGAAAGTAATAATATTCCTCTTGAACTAGTGCCAGATGTATTGTCTTTAGAAGTAAGCAATAGTGAAGGAATAGACCTTATAAGAATCAATAAATTAATAAATGGTATAATACCGAACGCTAAAATTTACAAAAAACCTAATAATAAATCAATAATTTCTAACTATTTTTCTTTGATGATAATAGTATTATTTTTGCATCTCTTATTAAATTTGTTGCTTATTAGAAATTCTTTAATAGCAATAAAAAAAATAATATATGTATCCCAAATTTTTGGAAATTCTAGAAAAAGCATTTTTATAAATTTATCTTTTGGCTACACATTTATATATTTATTATCTAGTGTAATAGGTTTACAGTTACTTAATATGATAAATTATAATATCTTAATTCTACTTCTCGATAATAAAAATAATTTACAGCCTTTGAGGTATTTTTGCTATTTAATTTTTTATCTTTTAATTCAGCAAGGTATATTATATTTAGTCTTTAATATTCATACCAAAAAACTTTATAATTAACTATGAGATACGCTTTTATAGTAATTCCATTAACTTTTATCATTTTGCTATTAATAGGATATTTCAACTTTATTAATTATATAAACAGAAACCACTATTTATCTTCAAATAACAACAAAATAATTTTTGATGGTATTGCGATTTTAACTGGTGGAAAGGGAAGAATAAAAGAAGGATTAAATCTTTTAGAAAAAAATTCTGAAGCCAAACTAATAATTTCTGGTGTGGATCAAAAAGTTACTTTAAAAACTATTACGAAAAAAAATAATATACTTGAAAATATTTATTTAGATAAAAAATCAAAAAGTACAATTGAAAATGCTATACAAATAACCAGCTGGGCAAAAATGCTTAATCTAAAAAAGATAAAAATAATTACATCGTATTATCATATGCCTAGAAGCATTTTATTTTTAAAGCATTATGATAAAGATATGATATTTATTCCTCATCCTGTAAGATCAAAGAGTCAAAAGTATAATAATAGAATTGACTACTTTAAATTAGACCCTTTCTTATTTGAGGAATATGTTAAATATTTACTTTCTTTTCTAATTTTGGTTATTAATTAAATGTTTTTACAATCAATATTATTTAAAATAGTTTTTTATATCTCCATAGCATTTTTTGGTATTTTTTTTCTTCCTTGCTTAGTCAGTAAAAATGCTACTAGAAAAGTTGTTAGTTTGTGGGCTAAGGTAGTAATATATTTATTGCAAAAACTAGTAGGAATTAAAATAGATTACAACAACCACTTTATAAAGAAAAATAAAGGATATTTAATAGCAGCTAATCATCAATCAATTTTTGAAACAATATTTTTTTTAAAGGAATTCGATAAAGTAGTTTATGTAATAAAAAAAGAATTAAAGTACATACCTCTTTATGGATGGTACGCTGTACGATTGGGAAATATTTTTTTAGACAGAAAGAAAAGGATTGAATCCATGAGAATCTTATCAAGAGAGGTTGGTAAGCTTATTAAAAATAAATATAAGGTTATCATATTTCCTGAAGGAACAAGACAAGACAGATATACAATAGGTAATATTAAAACTGGTGTATTTGCATTACAGAAAGAATTAAGCAATAAGGTATACCCTATTTATATAAATTCAGGACATGCGTGGTCAAGAACAGGAAAGATTAGCAATAAAAATAACATAAACATAAAAGTTTTGCATCCTATACAAATAGACCTAAAAAAAGAAGACTTTCTAAACAGTTTGAGAAAAGCTTTTGTAAAAGAGAATGAAAAGAATAAAATATATGTTAGTGAAAAGTATATATAAAAAAAATATAATTTTAATAGGAGTAGTATCATTAATACTTCTTTTCTCGATTTTGATACTTAAATTAACACAGGGTAAACCTTCTCAAAAAACTCAAGATATTAAATCTATTCCAGTGAATGTGAAAGTAGTAAATTTACAAAAATTTAAGCCGGAGTACACTTTTTATGGACATATAGCAGGGACTAATGAAATTGATCTTATCGCCAATCTTGATGGAAAAATTAAAATAGTTTCTAAAAAGATATTTGATTCATCAAGGGTGAAAAAAAATGAAATTCTATTTGAATTAGATCCATTTGAATATCAACAAGATGTAGTTGAAAAGAGGGCAATACTTAATGACTTAAAAATAGAACTTAATAAAACAAACTTTCTGATGATGGAATCAAAAAAGCAATTAACTATTGCTAAACAAGATTATGAAAGAAAGAAAAAACTACTAGGTAATACAGTATCAAAAAAAGCATTAGATGACTCAAGTCTTAATTTATCTAAAGCTAAGACTAATTACTCAAATGAAGAATTTAATATAAACTCTATTAAGGAAAACATTGAGAAAGCAAAATCTCAATTAGAAATTTCAAAAAAAAACCTTGCAAATACCAAATATAGAGCTCCTTTTCAAGGAAAGATAGCAAATAACACTATAGACATAGGTAGTGAGATTATAAGAGGAAGATTGCTTGCAAAACTTGTAAATACAGAAATATTGGAAGTAAAATTTTTTGTCGGAGAAACAGCTTTTACGGAGCTGGGAACAATAGAAGATATAAAGGGAAAAAATATTAGAGTATTCTGGAATAAATCTAGATATAAGAATAAATACTCTGCTACTATTACTAGAATAGATAGTGTGATTGACCAACAGTCTGCTGGTCTGAATATGTATGCAGTTCTTGAAAGAATTGAGGATGATGATCCTATAAGACCGGGTGCTTTCGTAGAGATTACAGTTGAAGGAAAAGAAATTACAAAATCATTTTTATTACCAGAGACTGCTATATATGAAGAAAGTTATGTTTACATATTAGAAAATGGAAAACCTAGTAAGGTAGAAGTAAAGATTAGAGGAAATATAAAAAACAATACTCTTATTACAGGAAACCTAAAAAACAATGATAAGGTGATAACAACAAGATTAAATAATATAAGGGAAGTACAGAAGCTGTATAATTACAAATAGTGTTGAAATGAGTTTAATATCTAAAATATTAGAACATAAAACTGCAGCAAATCTATTTTTAATGCTAATGTTAATACTTGGTCTATATTCATCTAAGGTTCTTAATACTCAATTTTTTCCAACATATTCAGTCGACTACATTACTATAAGTACAGAATGGCTGGGATCTAGTCCTGAAGATATTGAAGAGTCTATTATAAAACCAATAGAAGAAAAAGTCAGATACATTGACAGAGTTAAAAATACTAAATCCACTGCTAAAGAAAATTTGGCAAACATTTTATTAGAATTTGAAGCAAATACAAATATGGAAAGAGCTCTTAATGACGTAGAAAGGGAAATTAAATCCATTACCTCTCTTCCTGAAGGGTCAAAAACACCAGAAATTAAACTTTTTATACCTTATGAGCAAATAGGTTTAGTCTTAGTAAAGGGAAACATTTCTGAGGGTGAACTGAAGAAAGCAGCAAAAGATTTAAAGCAAAATCTTTTAGATAAAGGAATTGATAAAATTGAAATTGAAGGTGTTCGTAAACAGATTATTTATGTAGATTTAGACCCTGTTTCGTTATTTGCTAATTCTATAGACACATCAGATGTTAAAGAAAGAATAAATCTTGAAACTAAGAATATTCCCTCTGGTTTATTTAGAGATGAAAGTTTGTTGCAAATTAGAGCATTCGGAAAAAGAGATAATGTAATAGACATAGGAAATATCAAAATTGCTAATAATTTACAGAGTAATAATTATCTGAAGATAAGCGATATAGCAAACATTCATGAAGGCTATGACTATAATGATAGTAGTGGTATCAGTAATAAGAAAAAAGCTTTCACTTTAAGAATATTCAGATCACTTGGCAATGATACGCTGAAGTCTACAAAAATACTAGAAAATTCCATTGCAGAATATCAATCTAGTTTATCAAAAAATGTTGAGATAAAAATTTATGATCTTTCTTCACAACTTATCAGAGATAGAATTAACTTACTTTTAAAGAATGGGTTCGGAGGTTTAATATTAGTTTTGATAGTTTTATTTTTATTTTTAAGAAGTAAAGTTGTAGTCTGGGTAGCTATTGGTATTCCAGCGGCTATTTCAGTTACACTTGCAATAATGCTTATATCAGGACAGTCTATTAATATGATAAGCTTATTTGCTTTAATAATGATGCTTGGCATAATAGTTGATGACTCAATAGTTGTAGCAGAACATATTGACTATCAGTATGAAAAAGGTAATTCTCCAGAAAGGGCAGCTTTTATAGGCTCTACAAGAATGTTGGGACCTGTTTTAGCGGCTTCAATGACTACTGTAGCGGCTTTTGCTCCTGTTTTTTTAATTTCAGGAGTTATAGGCCAAGTTATTGAGGCAATACCCTTGGTAGCAATTAGTGTATTAATAGCAAGTTTTTTTGAGTGCTTCTTTGTTTTACCAGGACATCTAAAGACAGCTCTACTAAAAGAAAAACTAAATAAGCCAAGAAAAATTTTTAATCTCAACAATACTCTAAATAGTTTTAAAGAAAATAGATTTGTGCTGATATTAGAAAAATCAATAAAATACAAATATATAACTTTTACAACTGCAGTATCTTTGCTAATATTTGCTTTTGCTTTAGTAATAACCGGCCACGTCAAATTTTATTTTTTTCCTTCTCCAGAGAGCCAGATAATTCTCGTTAATTATAATTTCTTACCTGGAACTGCAAAGAAAAAAACTGTTGATTTTGCAAATTCTTTAGAAGAACAGCTGAAAAAAATTGACGAATTTGGTATTGTACAAACCTCTTACAGTTCTATAGGAAAACCTATGTGGGGGAGCAGAATATCAACCAGCGAAACAGGAGAACACATTGGAGGAATGCTTGTAGAAATTACAAGTCCTGAAAGTAGAAAAATAAGGACAAAAGAATTTATAGAAATGTGGAAAAAGGAGATCAAGCTAGTACCGGATTTAAAAAATTTAACTATAGTTGAAAGAAAAGGAGGTCCACCAGGTCTAGACGTTGATATAAGGTTAATGTCAAAAGATAAGGAATTAAAAGAACTTAAAGAAGCATCAAATTTTATAAAAAAAAAACTAGATCTTTATAGAGGAATATCTGATATCAGGGACAACCTTCCTCTTGGTAAAAGACAAATAAATATTGAACTTACTGAAAAGGGTAAAATCTTAGGTTTCGATACTAAGTATGTTGCTCAAAAAATTAAAGGATCATTTGAAGGAGTGTCAGCAACTAAGTTTTTTAGAGGTGAGGAAGAGATAGAAGTAATTGTGAGAAACGATCCTAAAAAATATAATCTGGTATCATTGAAATCTTTTCTCATAAAATCACCAGAAGGAAAGTTGGTGCCTCTAGTTGAAGTTGTAGATATAAATAAAAGTCAAGGATTCTCTGAAATAAAAAGAAGAAATGGTTATAGAGAAATATCAATCACCGCAGAAATTAATGAGGTTATACTAAATCCAGATGATTTTTTAAAAGAGTTTAAAAAAGGACCCTTGCAGGAGGTAGAAAAAAGATTTGATATAGAATGGAAGCTAGCTGGAAGACAAGAAGAACAATCTGATACCTTTGGTGATATGAAAAGAGGAGCATTCTTAGCTTTTGCAGTTATTTATTTGATTTTAGCTTTTATTTTTCAATCTTATTCCTTACCAATTTCTATTATGTCTGTAATTCCTTTTACTCTTATAGGTGTAATTATAGGACATTGGATAACTGGGTTTGATATTACAATATTGTCTTTAGTAGCGGTTTTAGGTCTATCAGGAATTGTAATAAATGACTCAATTATAATGGTTTCGAATATTTATGAAAAAACTAATGAGGGCATGGATTTACAAAATGCTGTTATAAAAGGTTCGAAAGAAAGACTTAGAGCGGTATTGCTTACCTCTTTAACTACAATTGGAGGTCTTACACCCTTACTTTTTGAAACTAGTGTTCAAGCTCAATTTCTTAAACCTATGGCTATAACTATTGTCTTTGGATTGATGTCATCTACTGTGTTAGTTCTGATATTTATTCCAGCTATTTTATTATTAGGATCTAGTATTAAAAAAAACTTACTTAGCCCAAAATTTAGGAACCAGCAATATTAAAAAAGTCAAGAATTCAAGCCTACCAATTATCATTGCAAGACTAAGACTATATTTAATTACTGATGGAAGGTTGGAAAAATTGTTTTCTGGCCCAATAATACCGCCCATCCCAGGACCTACAACTGAAACCGAAGTAATGCCTGCAGATAATGAGGCTACAAAGTCATAGCCGAACAAAGAAAAGATTGTAGTTATAAAAAAAACACCAGTAATAAATAAAATTATAATAATCATCACGGAGTTGATTACTTCCTCACTTATAATTCTTTCTTGATAGGAGATGCTATGAACTGCTCTGGGTGAGTTTATTTTTTTCAATTCTTTTAATATTATTAAAAATAACATATGAAGTCTAAATATTTTTATACCACCTGTTGTAGAACCTGTACATCCTCCTATTAACATCATGAAGAGCAGCAAACTAGTTGAGAAAGAACCCCAATCTGAAAAATTGGCTGTAGAATATCCAGTTCCAGTCATTAAAGAAATTCCATTAAAAATTGAGAGTCTAAATGCTGTAAATATATCAATATTATTTTCAAAATATATCCATATTGAAAGAACTGTAGAGAAGATCAAAACTAACGAAAAGAACATTATTACTTGACTATCTCTAAAGATAGAAAAATTCTTACTAATTGCTGACAAGTATAAAGTAAAGGGTAAACTAGCTAGTAACATACCTACAACAATAACTATTTCTACGAAGATATTATTATAAAATGCAATTGAATTACTGTTTGTTGAAAAACCTCCTGTTGCCACTGTGGTCATAGAATGACAAACAGCATCAAAAGCTGATAAACCAACTAAATATAAAAGGAGAAAAATAAAAAAAGTAAAAATTATATATATTAAACCCAAAGATTTCGCTAATTCTTTTGAACTATAGTTAAGATCTTCATTGTTTTTGTTCCAGTTTTGAGTAAATAATTGTAAACCTCCTAAATTCAAAATAGGCAGAATTGCTATAGCAAATATTATTATTCCTAAGCCTCCAAGCCATTGTAAGATAGAACGCCATATCAGTAATCCAGAAGATAATTTTTCAACATTACTATAAATACTTGCACCGGTTGTAGTTAATCCAGAGGTGGCTTCAAAAAAAGCATCAGAAAAGTTTCTTATATTTTCATCAAAGTATAGTGGTAAGCTAGCGAAAAAACAAAGAATGGGCCAGGATATTGTAGTTAGAACTATAGTATCTTTAATATTAATAACTTTTTCTTCTTTTTTAAAAGCAAGAACTAAGCTAACTCCTATAAAAAGAGTAATTAAAATACTTTGTGTAAAAATGACTGAATTATTCTCTTTTGAAAAAAGATTAAATATCAAGGGAACAAACATACTAAAACCTAGAATAGAAATTAGTAAGCCTAGTATAAAGAGTATTATTCTAATGTTGAACATATCTGATTACAAAAATTCTTTAATTTTTTGTTTATTAACATTTATTTTTTTATCATAATCTAAATAAGTTAGTGAGGGAAAAATAGCAAATAAATTAAATTTAGAAAAAAAAAATATAAATTTCGTTAGTTATGTAATTACCATATTCAATAAACGAAAATATATAAATGATGTATTCAACTCATTATTGAAGGAAGGAGGAAGCCATAAAAGAGAATACATATTAATAGACGATGGATCTACAGATAGTTCAGCTGCTGTAATTAATTCCTTATTTAAAAAACTTCCAGGTAGAGTAATTTTTATCAAAAGAAAAAACATGGGAGCATCTTTTTCAACCAATCAAGCGGTCAATCTTGCAAATGCATTTTGGATAAGACTCTTAGATGGCGATGATTGCGTAACATATAAGTCAACTGAAAAAATGTTAAACTTGGCTTTAAAATACAAAACAGAATTTGTATATGGTAAAATGAAAAGAAATGAGAAGAAATTTTATAATGATAAAAACAAAGATCATATATTCCAAACTAGAAAATCAGGTTTAAAAAAATTTATAAGAAATTGTCCGGCAAATTCAAGCTGTATTTTTTTATCTAAAAGAAGATACTACTATTCAGGAGGATGTAATGAATCTTTTGTATCACCTGACCCACTTTTATTCTTGAGACTTTTTGCATCTGGCAGTGGAGTTTTTTTAAAGAGCATAGTAACATTGCTACCTTTTGAAGATGCTAGTAAAGAAAGACTTTCTAATCAAATTAAAAGAAGTAGGTATGAGTCAATTTTTGCACTTATAAAGTTCTGTGAAGAGAATTCATTCATAGATACTAAAATAAGAAAAATGGCTTATAAAAGATCAATATCAAGAGCTTTTAACTATTATAAATATTTTACAAATTCTTTTTTCTCATTATTTCTATGGTATTATATTTATTCAAAATTTTTTTTTCCGCAAGATTACACTAGGATTATGTATAGATGTTTGTCTGTATTCAATGAAAAAGAAAAAAATAAACCTTATAATTGGCTAACCGGTTCAGATAAGTATGCTTTATCAAAATCTAGAATAAGGAATTAAAATGTGTGGATTCGCTGGAATGATACTTAAAAGTAAAAACTGGAAAGCAGAGAGTTTAGTAAGTAAATATTTGGATGATATGGCATCTACTATCTCACACAGAGGGCCTGATAATAGTGATAAATTTATTAGCGAAAGAGAAAAAATAGGATTTTGCTTTCAGAGGTTGAGTATACTAGACCTTTCTAATATAGCTATGCAACCAATGATTTCTAGATGCAAAAGATGGGTAATAGTGTTTAATGGAGAGATATATAATTTTAGAGATTTAAAAAAAAATATAAGTTTTGAGTCTGATTACTGGTTTACAAATAGTGATACTGAAGTTGTTGTAGAGACAATAGCAAAATTTGGTTTTTCCAATTCAATACCTTTGTTTAATGGCATGTTTGCAATAGCGGCATATAACATTCCATCAAAAACTCTATGGCTAGCAAGGGATAGGTTTGGAGAAAAACCTCTGTACTATTCTTACAAGCAGAACGAAGGTTTTTTCTTTAGCTCTGAAATAAGAGCATTTTTCAAAATACCTTTTTTTGAAAAAAAAATATCCTCTACTTCAGTAGCAAATTATCTACGATATGGATATGTTCCTGATCCATTAAGTATTTTAGAAAATACCTTTAAGTTGGCTCCTGGTTCTATTTTGAGATTTAAAGATAAAGAAGGTATAAAAACTAATAAATTTTGGGATAACAACTTAGAATGCAAAAAATGCAGTGAAAAAAAATTTAAAGGTACTTATGAAGATGCAGTGAATGAAACAAAAGAAAGAATCGATGTTTCATGTAAAAATAGACTAGTCTCAGATGTTCCATTGGGATCTTTTTTATCTGGAGGTATAGATAGTTCAAATTTGGTTTACTCTTTTCATAGGCAGAATATAGACATCAAAACATTTTCGGCGGGATTTAATGACCTCAAAACCAATGAACTTAACTTTGCTAATGAAATAGCAAAAAAATTAAATACAGACCACAATAAAATCTTCATTGAAGAACAAGAATGCTTGAATGAAATTAATAATATTGCTTTAGCCTATGATGAACCATTTTCTGACCCTTCTCAAATACCCACTTTTTTACTATGCAAACATACAAGAAAAAAAGTAACGGTTGCTATTTCTGGAGACGGAGCTGATGAAATATTTGGAGGATATCCAAGATATAAAAAAATATCACAATACTGGAATCATGCAAAAAAATATCCAGCATTTATTAAAAACTTTTTGAATTATTTTTCTTTTAGAATTAGCCAAAAAGAAATGAAAATTCTTAGGTCATTAGGTAAAAAAATAAGAAAATTAAGTCACAGTAATCTTTATGAATTGTATAATGACGAAATGTCAAGATGGCGTCCTGATGAGCAGGTTTATAGTTTTCTTGACCTAGAATCTAGGGATCACGAAAATATAGAAAACACAGATGGTTTATTTTCTAGTTTTAGATCATTAATGTTGAGAGATGTAAATTCTTACTTACCAAGTAATCTTCTAGTAAAAGCAGACAGAGCATCTATGTTTAACAGCCTGGAAATAAGAAGCCCATTTCTAGATGAGGAACTAGTAAAGTTTGTTTGGAGTCTACCAGACAAATATATTAATATAAATAGAAGCAAAGCTATATTAAAAGATATATTAGCAGAAAAAATATCCTTAAAAGCTATTTCAAGACCTAAACAAGGTTTTGAACCACCTCTAGAAAAATGGATGAGGGGTCCTTTGAAAGAGTGGCTTGAGGATTTATTGAATTATGACGATGGTTTTTTAGATATTAAAATGACAAATAAAATATATTCTAGATTTTTAAAAGGAGAAAAAAAATTGACTTATAAATTATGGACAATGATAATGTTAAAAAGTTGGAAATTAAATAATTTTTCTTAAAGTTTTATCTAGGTTCTGCATTGTCGAATAAAATAATAAAAAATTTTGCTATCATAGCTCATATAGACCACGGAAAATCAACACTAGCTGATAGACTAATTGAATACTGTGGAGGTTTAACTAGAAGAGAGATGAAACAGCAGGTTTTAGATACTATGGAAATAGAAAGAGAAAGAGGAATAACAATAAAAGCTCAAACAGTTCGATTAGAGTATAGAGATGAACAAGGAAAAGATTATATATTGAATCTAATAGATACACCTGGACATGTAGACTTTAGCTATGAAGTTTCAAGATCGATGGCCGCATGTGAAGGTGCTCTACTTTTGGTTGATGCGACTCAAGGCGTTGAAGCACAAACTCTAGCTAATTCATGGCTAGCCATTGAAGCAAATTTAGAAATTATACCAGTTTTGAATAAGATAGATTTGCCGTCTGCAGATGAAGAAAAAATTAAAGAGCAAATTATAAATCTAATAGGAGTTGATACAAAAGATACTATATCTGTTTCTGCTAAAACTGGATTAGGTATTGATCATCTCATAAAAAAGTTAATTAATACTATTCCCAGTCCATTAGGCAAAAATTCTCAGACATTGAGAGCTCTTTTAATTGACTCATGGTATGACTCTTATTTAGGTGTAATGGTTTTGATAAGAGTTGTTGATGGTAGTTTAAGAGAAGGAGACAAGATTAGATTATTACTGTCAGGCGCTGAATATCAGATAGATAAAGTAGGTATATTTACTCCTAAGGCAGTTGAAACCAAAGTTTTAGAGGCAGGTGAAGTAGGATTCATAACAGCAAATATTAAAGAAACTTCACAGGCATGGGTAGGAGATACAATAGTAGGGTCAAAAAACTCATACAATATAAAGGCATTACCAGGCTTTAAACCAAGTACTCCTGTAGTTTTTTGTGGACTGTATCCTCTTGACGCAAATGATTATGCTGGATTGAAAGACTCTCTTAATAAACTAAAATTAAATGATAGTTCTTTTACTTTTGAAAATGAGTCTAGTGTAGCTTTAGGTTTAGGATACAGGTGTGGCTTTTTAGGGTTGTTACACTTAGAAATTATACAAGAAAGATTAAAAAGAGAATTCGGGCTTGATTTAGTAGTAACTCCACCAAGTGTTGTATATGAAATTAATGGAACTGATAATAAACAGACATTACTTCATAATCCTGCAGACTGGCCAGAACAAACAAAAGTTAAAGAAGTCAAAGAACCTTGGATTAAGGCAACAATCTTTTCTCCAGATAATTACTTAGGAAGTATAATGCAATTGTGTACAGATAAAAGGGGAATTCAAAATAATATAAATTATACTGGTAACAGGGTAATGTTAGAATATCTTTTACCTTTAAATGAAGTAATATTTGATTTTCATGATAAACTAAAGTCCCTTAGTAAAGGATATGCTAGTTTTGACTACGAAATTCTTGATTATAGGCCTGGAAAACTAGATAAAGTAAATATATTAGTCAATGGTGAAAATGTTGAAAGTTTATCATTTATCAGCCATAAAGATAAAGCTGTGTATAGAGGCAGATTAATCTGCAATAAACTAAAGGAAAGCATTCCAAAACAGCTCTTTAAGATTGCTATACAAGCAGCAATTGGTTCTAAGATTATAGCTCGAGAAACTATAGGTTCTTTAAGAAAAGATGTAATAGCAAAATGTTATGGAGGTGATGTAACTAGAAAAAGAAAATTACTTGAAAAACAAAAGGCAGGTAAAAAAAGAATGAAGCAAGTTGGAAACGTAAATATTCCTCAAGAAGCCTTCTTAGCAGCTATTAGGTTAGATAACTAATATTTGTATTATGATAAAAAAACCTTATATAGGTCTTATCGGATGTGGTTACTGGGGAAATAATTTAATGAGGAACTTTTATCAATTAGGTGTTCTTAAGACAGTTAGTGATAAAAACAAATTTGCCAGAGAAAGAGTTAAAAAGCTATCTGAGAAAATATATTTTACAAATAATTATGAGGAACTATTAAATGATAAAGATATAGATGCAGTTGTAATTGCTACTCCTGCAAAAACTCATTTTAAAATTGTAGAAAAAGCACTGAATTCAAAGAAACATGTTTTTGTTGAAAAACCCCTATGTTTAAACTACAAGGATGGGAAAAAACTTTTAGACTTATCAAGAAGACTGAACCTAAAGTTAATGGTAGGACATTTACTGTTATATCATCCAGCTTTTATTAAAATGAAGGACAAAATTGAAAAAGGTCTCATAGGAAAAATTAGATATATTTATTCAAATAGGCTTGCTCTAGGTAAATTGAGAAAAGAAGAGGATGTTTTATGGTCTTTTGCACCACATGATATTTCTATGATTTTAAATTTAATTAATGGAAAAGTTATGAGTGTTGATGCCTTCGGTGGGAGTTACATAAAAAGTAAGGTAAAAGATACTAGTTTGACCATACTAAAATTTAAAAATAATATAAAAGCACATATTTTTGTATCTTGGTTGCATCCATACAAAGATCAAAGATTGGTAGTAATTGGAGAAAAAGGAATGATAGTTTTTGCAGATGTAGCGGAAAATAGCAATAAACTATTATACTATAATCATAAAGTGAAATGGGATGGAGAAATTCCTTTAGTTTCTAAGGCAGAAGGGAAAAAAATACCTTTTAATTTTAAAAAAGAACCATTAAAAATAGAATGTGAAAGTTTTATTAACTGGATTAAAAAAAATAAGAAACCTTTATCAGATGGTAAAGAAGGATTAAAGGTTTTAAAAATTCTAGAATATGCAAAGATAAAATTAAGCAAATGGTAGTATGACATTCATTGACAAAACCTCAATAGTAGAAAACAAAGCCTTAATAGGAAAAGACTGTAAGATATGGCATTTTTGTCATATTTTAGAAGGTACCATAATAGGAAACAATTGTGTTATAGGGCAGAATGTAATGATAGGACCTAATGTAAAAATTGGAAATGGTTGTAAAATTCAGAATAATGTTTCTATTTATGAGGGAGTTGAACTAGGTGATAATGTATTTTGTGGCCCATCCTGTGTTTTTACTAATGTTATCAATCCTAGGTCTTTTATAAAAAGAAAAAATGAGTTTAGACTAACTAAGGTTGGTGATGGAGCAACTATTGGAGCTAATGCAACAATAGTATGTGGTGTAAATATAGGAAAATTTTCTATGATAGGTGCTGGAGCAGTAGTTACAAAAGATGTTAGAAACTATTCAATAGAGGTAGGCAATCCTGCAAAACATTTAGGCTGGATTTCCACTGCAGGACATAAATTAAATAACAATTTAAAATGTCCGATTACTAAAGAAGAGTTTTATTTAAAAGACAAAGAATTAATTAAAAAGTAAACATTAAATGGCATTAAATATAAAATTTCTAGATCTGCATAAACAGCAACAATCTATAAAAAAAGAGTTAGATGTTAATATTCAAGCAGTTTTTAACCATGCAAGATTTATTATGGGACCTGAAGTATCAAAGTTAGAAGAAAAATTAGAGGAATTTTCTAGTGCAAAACACTGTATTACCTGTGCAAGTGGAACAGATGCTCTGATATTATCAATGATGGCATTAAAAATTGGTAAGGGAGATGCAGTTTTCTGTCCAAGCTTTACATTCCCGGCTACTGCGGAAGCAGTATTAATAGTTGGCGCAACTCCAGTATTTATAGACGTAAGCAAAGAAACTTATAATTTATGTTACAGTGATTTGATAAAAAAAATTGATATAACAAAAAAGAGCAAACTTATGCCTAAGGCTATCATTGCAGTTGACCTTTTTGGATTACCAGCAAACTATAATAAATTAAAAAAAATATCAAATGAGTATAGCCTGAAAATAATTTCAGACGCTGCGCAAAGTTTTGGTGCTAGTTTTGACGAAAAAAAAGTTGGCACACTCGGAGATATCACCTGTACGTCTTTTTTTCCCGCAAAGCCTTTAGGATGTTTCGGTGATGGAGGTGCAGTTTTTACAGA
>PBGQ01000051.1 GCA_002720125.1 Rickettsiales bacterium
GGCTTTCGCCCATTGTCCAATATTCCCCACTGCTGCCTCCCGTAGGAGTCTGGGCCGTGTCTCAGTCCCAGTGTGGCTGATCATCCTCTCAAACCAGCTAACGATCGTAGTCTTGGTGAGCCTTTACCTCACCAACAAACTAATCGTACGCGGGCTCATCTAAGAGCGGCCGAAGCCTTTCCCCCTTAGGGTATATGCGGTATTAGCAACCATTTCTAGTTGTTATTCCCCACTCAAAGGTAGATTCCCACGCGTTACTCACCCGTCTGCCACTTTCCACTAAACCGAAGTCTAGTTTCTCGTTCGACTTGCATGTGTTAAGCCTGCCGCCAGCGTTCGCTCTGAGCCAGGATCAAACTCTTAAGTTTGATCTTAAATTAAATTATCTCGCTGACCCGACACATATCACTAACAAAGCTTTTTAGCTTAAAGATTTATATGCGTCGTGTCGCTTATTAGCACCGTCGCCTATAAATCCCTTTTTAATATTCAATTTTCAAACAGCAGTCAGAATAATCTGACAAGAATTAATCATTACACCTTCCTTCAATGGGTGTCAAACTAAAATTTGTAATGATGTAAAATTTTATTATATTGAATATATGGTAGGAAAAATATTAAAAACAACACAATTTAAAGATAGAGTACTTAATATTGAATTTAAAAATACAAAAAAATCGAATGCTCTAAGTTTGAGTATGCTAGATAGTTTAAATAAGTTACTTTTGAACAAAAAAAATATCAGCAATTATTCATGTATTATATTTAAAGGTTATAAAGAGGGTCCTTTTTGTTCTGGTGCTGATTTACTTGATCTAAATCAAGATAAAAAAAAAAGTGTTATCAAATATCAAAAAAAACTGCAAACAGTATTAAAAAATCTCGTATCAATAAATATTCCTAAAATATCTCTGATAAACTCTTATTGCTATGGAGCAGGTTTAATATTTGCATTACATACAGATATAACTATAGCTAATACAAAAGCAGAGTTTTGCATCCCTGCAGTAAAATTAGGTATTAAATTACCGAAAGAACAAATAAGGTATTTGCATAAAAAAAATATTAATACCTTCTTTTTATCTGACATACTGTTAAGTGGTAGAAAATTTGGTGCTGCGGAAGCTTACAATTCAAAAATGCTAAGTATGACTATAAACGAAAAAAAATTTAAAACAAAATGCAATATTTATATTGATAATCTGGTCAAGAATAAACTTCATTATATGAGTTATTATTTAAAAAACTGATATAAATATATCATTAAAGAAGTTTTAATTGATATATAATTATTATATGTAATATATTAAATGGTATAATATTATGTTTCGTAGGATATTTTTAGGATTATTATTTTTTTTGATTATTTCTTGTAGCTTTACAAAAGAAATTAAAGTTGCAGTGCTAAAATTTGGTTCTGTAAATTGGGAATTGGATGTAATTTCACATCATAAACTTGACAAAAAGTATAATATTAATATTAAAAAACTAGTGATGACTAATAAAGATGCAGCTACAATTGCATTTCTATCTAAAACGGCAGATATATTTGTTACAGATTGGATATGGGTAAGCAAACAAAGAGCTAAAAAAAAACCATTCACTTTCTTACCTTATTCTACAGCTGCCGGTGGATTGTTAGTAGAATCTAATAGTAAAATTAAAAGTATACGTGACTTAAAGGGAAAAAATGTTGGAATTGCAGGTGGATCTTTAGATAAATCATGGCTATTTTTTAGAGCATACTGTATTAAAGAATATGAAAAAGATCCTTTAAAGTTTTTTAAAGCTTCTTTTGCAGCTCCGCCGCTTATAAATGGCTTAATTATTAATGGAGAATTAGAAGGCGCAATAAACTATTGGAACTATGCTGCTAGATTAGAGGCTAAAGGTTTCAGAAAGATTATAGATATTAAAGAAATTCTTCCTTACTTAGGAATTAATGGCGATTTGCCTCTAATTGGATACGTGTTTGATGAAAATTTTGAAAAAACTAACCCACAAATTATTGATAACTTTATACAAGCATCTTTAGAAGCAAGAATGATACTCAAAAGTTCAGATGCAGAATGGACAAGAATACAGAGTCTAACAGGAGCAAAAGAACCAAAAATGCTAAAAAAAGTTAGAGATAGTTTTAGAAATGGTATTCCTAAGAATAATTTCACTGAAATGAAAAAAAATATCGAAAAAGCCTATTCTGTTCTTGCAGAAATAGGTGGGAAAAAACTTGTTGGTAAAAGCAAAGAACTTGAAAAAGGAACCCTTTGGACCAAGCAGATAAGGTAAATATTATGAAGAAAATTAATTTGTTATCAGTTAAACTTTTCTCTTTTATACTTCTAATGTTGTTATGGGAAATAATAGCCTTGTATCTGAATGTAAATACATTTCCCTCGATGACTGAAATTTTAACAACTCTCACTACTGAGATAAAAGATGGTGAAATTTTTCACCATTTATTTGTCACTTTATATAGAGTTTTTGTGTCATTTTTTTTAGCTATGCTAATTGGAACGATAATTGGTATTATTATGGGTAATAACAAAAGAGTAGATAATATCTTAGATGGCTGGAATATCCTTTTCTTGAATATACCAGCATTAGTAATAATCATATTATCCTATGTGTGGTTTGGACTTACAGAAATAGCAGCTATTATTGCCGTTAGTCTTAATAAAATACCAAATGTTATTGTGACTATTAGAGAGGGTGCTAGAACTATAGATAGGAATATTCTTGAGATTGCATATGTATATAAGATTCATAATATAAGAAAATTTTTCTCATTTTATTTACCTCAATTATATCCCTATATTATAGCTGCAGCGAGAGGTGGAATAGCTCTGATATGGAAAATAGTTTTAGTAGTGGAGCTTTTGGGAAGAAGTAACGGAATAGGCTTTAAACTTCATGAATTTTTCCAGTTTTTTGATATTGCCTCCATACTAGCTTATACTTTTGCTTTTGTTTTAGTAATGTTGTTTATAGAAAATTTTTTATTTCAACCTTTTGACAATAAGCTAAATAAATGGAGATTTTGATGTCTACGAACATTACAATTGATATAAAAAATAAGACTTTTAAAGATTTAAATAAAATAAATCCTGACTATACAGCAATAAAAAACCTATTTCTTGAAATACCTAAAGCTGAATTTTGTTCAATAGTTGGGCCTTCTGGATGTGGTAAAACTACACTTTTAAATATTATTTCCGGTTTAGATAAAGCTGTTGAAGGAAGTGTTACATTTGAAGCAAAAAAAACACTAAAAGATATAAGACTAGCTTATATGTTTCAAACTCCAAGATTGCTACCTTGGTTAAATGTATTAGAAAATGTTGATATAGTACTAAATAAAGAACAAAGGAAAAATAATAGGGCAGAAGAAATATTATATATAATGGGATTAGAAAAATTTCTTTTATATTATCCAAAAAAATTATCAGGTGGTATGCAAAGGAGAGTAGCTTTAGCTAGGTCTTTTGCTAGTGAACCTGAACTTTTTATTTTAGATGAACCATTTGTATCACTAGATGAACCTGCTGCTAACCTCCTAAGGAATATGCTTCTTAACTTGTGGACTAAAGAGCCTACAACAATACTTTTTATTACTCATGATCTTAAGGAGGCTATATATCTTTCTGATAGAATAGTTTTTCTATCTAAAACGCCGACAAAAGTCCTTACTGAAAAAAAAATTCAACTTAGAAGACCAAGAAGTTTTGATTCAATTGAAATAGAAAATATTAAAAAAGAAATTTTCTCTAAGCACAATTCTATCTTAGAAGGTATTATTTAAATTATGGGCAATGCAAGCAAAGTGCTAGAAATAAAAAATATTAAAAAAAAATACAATAATTTTATTGCATTAAAGAATATTAACTTTGAAATTAATACTGGTGAATTGGTAGTTCTATTAGGTCCTAATGGAGCAGGAAAATCAACATTGTTCTCTATCATTGCAGGTCTAATAATTCCAGATAACGGAAAATGTTTGATTAATGGAAATGATATTTCTAATAAAACGGTTTTAGCTCTTAAGAAATTAGGAATTGTTTTTCAACAATCTACTATAGATATGGAACTTACAGTTACTGAAAATCTTTTTTTCCACTCCAGACTACATGGTCTAGATAAGAAATTAACAAAAAATATAATAGAAAGAGAATTAGAAACTTTTAATTTGATGGATAAAGTCAAAACCAAAGTGAGGTTCTTATCTGGTGGAGAAAGAAGAAAAGTTGAACTTATAAGGTCTCTCTTGCATAAACCAAAAATGCTTCTCATGGACGAACCAACGGTAGGGTTAGATCCTAGTAGTAGAAAAGAGTTATTATTAAAAATCCATAATTTAAAAACGAAAGAAAATTTAGCTGTACTGTGGACGACACATTTAGTAGACGAAGCAGAGAAAGCTGATAAAATTATAATATTAAATAAGGGGTCTATTTCGGAAATGGGCACACCTAAAGATATTATAAGAAAAGCAAAAAGTAATAATTTGAGTAAAGCTTTTTTTGAATTAACAGATGGAAAGGATAATAGATGATTTTTTTAAAAAAAAAAATTATGGGGATAATAATTTTCTTATTTTTTTTAAACTCAGGTAATAATTTTGCAAAATATATATTTGTAAGTAATGAAAATAGTGACTCAGTTACAGTTTTAGACCTTGAAAGCAAGAACTTCTTAAAGGCTATAAAAACAGGTGGAAGACCCCGGGATATGAAATTTAATAATGACAGGACCATATTATATATTGTGGTAAGTGAAGAAGATCATATTGCTGTTTTAGATGTTACCAAATTAGAAATAGTTGACTACATAGAAACAGGCGAGGATCCAGAAATTTTTGATATAGACTCGACTGGTAAAACTATAGCAGTTTCAAATGAAGACGATAACGAGTTAACCTTAATTGATATAGATTCAAAAAAAATTATAAAAACTATTGAGGATGTTGGAGTTGAACCGGAGGGCGTTAATTTTTCACCTAATGATGAATTCGTATATGTTACCTCGGAGGGCACCAATTCAGTAATTATTGTTGATCCTTGGAAGCAGGAAATTATCAATGAAATTTTAGTTGGGAATAGACCAAGAAGAGGTTTATTTGTTAATAATGGAAAAGAGTATTGGGTAAGCAACGAACTGAGTGGAAATGTGTCAATCATAGATACAAAGGACCAGCTAATTATAAAAAATATAGAATTTAAAGTAAAAGGAATAAGAAAACAAAATATTACACCTGTAGACTTTGCTTATGATAAAAAAAGAGGCTTAGTTTTTGTGACACTTGGAAGTGCTAATCATGTAGCTGTTGTTGATGCTATAACGCATAAGGTGCAAACGAATATTTTAGCAGGTTCAAGAGTTTGGGGAGCAGACATAAATTTTAATAAATCGGAATTAATTGTCACTAACGGAAATAGTGATGATATATCCATTATAGATATCAATAAGTCTATCTCTAAATCTGCAATACCTGTAGGTAAAACACCGCACACTGTTAGAGTACTAAACTAGATGAGGAATTTTTCACTTATATTCTTTTTCATACTTTTAGCTGTCAAGGTGCAAAGTAAAAACTTGCAGAGTTACAATATTTTATTTGTTGATCTTAAAAATGATATTAGATATACAGAGTGGGGTTTGCATCCTGTAGATATAAGGTCAAAGATTAAGAAAGAAAAAAGGGCAGTTGCAGGAGCAAAATTAGCAATTAGTGAGGCAAAAAAATTAGAGAGACTCACAAAGACTAGTTTTACTCTTGAATACATCTCAATAAATAAAATATCAGAACTGGAAAATATTTTGATTAATAAAAAATATATGCCCTACAATTCAATATTACTTGATTTAAGTGAGAAATATATATCTAAAATAAAAGATTATATCAAGAGGAACGAAGATATTATTTTTTTTAATGTATCTGAACCAGACAACAATCTAAGGACTGATTTTTGTTTAAATAATTTTTTTAGCTCGTATCCTAGCAATCAAATGCTTACAGATTCTACTGTACAATATTTAATAGAAAAAAAATGGAAGAAGACTCTTATACTTACTGGTCCATTAAGACAAGATAAAAAATTAAGTAAATCCTTTAAAACATCCGCAAATAAATTTGGACTAAAAGTTACAGGTGAAAATTTTTTTGTTAATAGCAATGATCCTAGAGTAAGGGATAAGAATAATTTATCCTTTCTAACTAAGGGTAAAAGATATGATAGTATTTTTATATCAGATACTGAAGGTGAGTTCGCTCTAAGCGTTCCCAATGCATCTGTTAAATCTACTGTAGTAACGGGTTCTTCAGGATTACAGCCCAAGGCATGGCATTGGTCTTATTTAAGACATGGAGCTCCTCAATTAAATGGGCGTTTTGAGAGATTATCTAATAGGAGAATGGAAAGTAAAGATTGGGCAGCTTGGGCAGCAATAAGATCTTTAGTAGAAGCTGTTGTCAGAACAAAAAAAATAGAATCGAACGAAATTATTAATTTTTTATTTAGTGATAATTTTAAATTAGACGGATCTAAAGGAATAGGATTAAATTATAGAACTAAGACCAATCAGTTGAGACAACCGATACTATTAATCTCGGGAAATAATTGGGTAACTAGTAAGGTACCTTTAGAAAGTTTTAAGAATAGGGAAAATGATCTAGATACTATTGGTTTATCATCAGAGAATTTAACTTGTAATTAGGAGATTTTATGCCAATCAATCATTACTTTTCTGCTTTAGCTGGTCTTGTCATAAGAGAAGTCAAAAAATTCTCAAAACAAAAGGGACGTCTTTTTTCTTCAATTGTCAGGCCCGCATTATGGTTATTTGTTTTTGCTGCTGGAGTAGGTTCAGCAAAAGGAATAGATCCAGGACTTTTAAATTTTTACCCAACACAAAATATAAACTATTTTGAATATATTACTCCCGGTCTATTAGGAATGGTTTTACTTTTTAGTGGAATGCAGTCATCTCTATCTATGGTATATGATAGAGAAATGGGAGTAATGAAAATATTACTCACGACTCCTTTACCTAGATGGTTTATATTATTTTCTAAACTTTTAGCTGGAACTATATTATCTGTTATTCAGGCTTATTGTTTTTTAATAATTTGTTTACCAATTATTAATATAAATACACCTTACTTAACAGAAATTCATGGCTGGCTTTTAGCTTTTCCATTTATTATATTATTTGGTATGATGCTAGGAGCATTAGGTCTATTATTATCAGTATATATTAAACAACTGGAAAATTTTGCGGGGACTATGAATTTTGTAATATTTCCTATGTTTTTTATATCATCAGCTCTATATCCTTTATGGAGATTAATAGATAATGATGCAATTTTAGTTTGGTACTTAGCAAAAATAAATCCCTTTACCTATGGAGTAGAAATGATTAGAGCAGCTAGTTTAGGAAAGTTTTATTTACAAGGTTTTTCTATTACATTGCTATGTACAATTATATTTATGCTGTTTGCAATAAAAGGATATGACCCACAAAATGGAATAATTAAGAAAAAAGGGTCTTAACTTTAAAATGCCCTTTGTAAATGATGTTATAAAACTAGTTGGTAATACTCCATTAATAAGGCTTAAAAAAGCTTCCGAAGTTACCAATTGTAATATATTGGGAAAAGCAGAATTTCTTAATCCAGGACAATCAATAAAGGACCGTGCCGCACTAAGTATGATAAGAGCACGTGAAAAAGAAGGAATGGTAGATAAGAAATTGATTGTTGAAGGTACAGGCGGAAATACTGGAATTGGACTTACTGTTATAGGAAGTGCATTAGGATATAAGTCTATAATTGTAATGCCTCGAAATCAAAGTATAGAAAAAATTAATACACTAAAATATTTAGGCGCCGAGGTCGTTTTAACAGATCAATTACCTTATAATAATCCTAGAAATTATATTCAATTGTCAAGATCACTGGCTGAAAAAAAGGGAGCATTATGGACTAATCAATTTGATAATGTTGCTAACCGGGAAGCACACATAAATGGAACAGCAAATGAAATATGGGACCAGACAAGTGGAAATATAGATGGTTTTATTTGTTCTATAGGAACAGGAGGTACATTAGCAGGTAATTTTATTGGATTAAAAAGAAAGAATAAAAAAATTAAAATATATTGTGCAGATCCTTACGGATCTGGAATGTATTCATGGATAAGGAAAGGCAACGCAAAAGCAACGCTAAGTTCTATAACTGAAGGTATAGGTCAAAGTAGAATAACTGGAAATATCAAAGATATAAATTTTGACGGTTCTTATAAAGTAAGCGATCAAAAAGCATTAAACATAGTATATGATCTTATAAAAGATGAAGGGCTTTTTTTAGGACCTACTTCAGGAATTAATATAGCTGGAGCTATAAAACTAGCTAAAGAAATTGGACCTAACAAAACCATAGTTACTGTTTTATGCGACTATGCAAATAGATATACCAGTAAAATGTTTAATAGAGATTTTCTTTTAAAAAAGAAAATAAAAATTCCTGAATGGTTAAAGATTTAATTATGTTTAAAACAGCTAGTTGGCTTAAAAAAAATATCAAAAATAATAATATTAAAGTAATTGATGCCTCTTGGTATTTGCCTAATTCAAAAAGAAACAATCTTAAAGAATATAGGGATTCTTGTATTCCTGGAGCCATATTTTTTGATATTGATAAGATTTGTGATAAGAATTCAAGTTTGCCGCACATGGTACCTGATAGAAAATTTTTTGAAAAAGAGGTATCAGAATTAGGGATAAATATTAGAAATATTATTATCGTTTATTGTAAAGAAGGAATAAACAGCTCACCTCGCGTTTGGTGGTTCTTTAAATATTTCGGACATAAAAAAATATATGTTCTGAATGGAGGTTTCAAAGCATGGAGACTTTCAAATGGTAAAATAGTTAGATCACACCAGGTAAAAAAGCAAAAATCTACTTATAAGTGTGATAGAATCAAAAAAAAATATCTAATCAAATATGATAATTTATTTAAAATAATTAAAGATAATGATAATATAGTCATGGATGCGAGGCCCAAAGAAAGGTTTCTTGAATTAAAAAATGAACCTAGAATAAATATAGGAAAAGGTAAGATCAAGAATAGCATTAGTTCACCATTTGATATATTTGATATAAATGGTTATATAAAGTCTAAAAGAGAGATAAGAAAAATATTTAATAATTTAGTTAAAAATTATACTCTTTTAATTTGTTCTTGTGGATCAGGAATAAGTGCATGCGTAATAGCAATTTCTCTCCATCATATAGGTAAAAACAGATGGACTGTATACGATGGTTCTTGGACAGAATGGTATACTAAATTTAAGAATTGATAGTTTTATTATTTATTTTATTTTCTGACTTTGCAACTAAACAAGATATTGCAGCATCACCTGTAACATTAACTGCTGTTCTTGTCATGTCCAAAATTCTATCTATTCCTATAATTAATGCTATTCCTTCTGCTGGAAGACCAACTTGATTTAATACCATTGTAAGCATAATCAATCCAACACCTGGAACTCCTGCAGTACCAATAGATGCTAAGGTTGCTACTAAAATAACTGATAAATAATCTACTAAAACTAAATCAATATTATAAGCGTTTGCAATAAAAACTGTTGCAACACCCTGCATGATAGCAGTGCCATCCATATTAATTGTAGCCCCTAATGGCACCGTAAAAGAACCTACAGATTTTTCTACTCCTAGTTTTTCTTCAACGGTTTTTAAAGTAATTGGAATAGTTGCAGCACTACTTGCAGTCGAAAACGCGAACAAAAATAAGTCTTTAATTTTTAAGTAAAATTTAAATATATTAATCTTTGTAAATATTAATAGCAATCCCCCGTAGGATATAAAAAAGTGGAAAATTAAAGCCATTAAAACAGTAAAAAAGTAAGAAGCTAAATCAGCTATGGCTTGAAAGCCTTGAGTAACAAACGTCTTAAATATCAAAAAGAATACTCCTATTGGCGCAAAGTACATAACAATCTCAATCATTTTAAGAAATAAATCGTTGAATAAATTAAAAGTTATTTTAATTTTTTCAGTTTTTTCTTTTAGAAGACTAATGGTAGTCCCCATCAGAACGGCAAAGAAAATAATCTGTAACATATTAGATTCTGCAAATGCCTTAATGGGATTACTTGGAACTATACTTATGATGACATCCTTAAGTGAAGGCCCTTGCTTTTGTATAAAAGTTTCGGTTGCAATTCCAAGGTTTGCATTTTGTCCAGGATTTATTATGCTACTTATCAATAGTGCTAAACTTATAGCAATAGACGTAGTTAATAAGTAAAGAAACACAGATTTACCTCCGATCCTGCCCAAAGATGCTAATTCACTTAAATTTGATACTCCACACACTATTGAAAAAAAAACAACAGGTACCACTAACATTTTAAGAGAGGAAATAAATAATTCGCCTGGTACATCTATAAAGTCTATTAAGTAAATATTTGAACCTAAATCTAATAAGTTAGCAGCTGACCCTAGAACCAAACCAAGCGTTAATGATAAAAAAATTTTATTTGTTAAAGACATATTGTATATTATATTAAAACTTCTAATGTTGCATTTAAAAAAATATTTTCTATTTCTTTTATTATCTTTGAATGTTGTTTCCATTACTTACAAAGTATATTCAAAAAAGCTGCAGGAGATAGATATATTTGCTAATGGTAATCAAATTAATTTTATTGTAGAAGTAGCTGATACTGCAAAAGAAAGAGAAAATGGACTTATGTTTCGTGACTCACTTGCACAAAAAGAAGGTATGTTATTTATATTTCCAGTCAAGAAAAACATAGGTATTTGGATGAAAAATACATATATTCCTTTAGATATAATATTTATATCTGAAAAAAAAATAATACAAAAAATTGTTTCATCTGCTACACCGATGGATGATACTGTATATTTTTCAGACCATTTAACTAAATATGTACTAGAAATAAATGCTGGATTAACAAAAAAATTACAAATTAAAAAAGGAAATAAAGTAAACTTTGAATAATTCTAAATACAATATTGAAATAAAATTAAAAGTACAAGTGGGAACAAAATCGCAGTTTGGACCAGGAAAAGTTTTTCTTATGGAAGCCATTCAAGAAACTGGATCAATTTCTGCTGCAGCAAAAAAAATTGGTATGTCTTACAGAAAAGCATGGAAACTTGTTAACGACCTAAATTTAATATCAAAAAATAAAATGGTTTATACAAGTATAGGAGGAAAAGGACATGGAGGAACAAAATTAACCTCGACAGGAAAAGCATTTATTGATTTGTACAGAAGGATGGAAAAAAAAATACTGGTTACGGTTAAGAACGAGAAGTATAAGCTGGAAAAAATAATAAGTAACTTATAATAATATTATGTTATCAAATAATTATAAAAAAGCCCTCGTCACCGGAGCATCTAGTGGAATAGGTGCGTCAGTCGTGAAGCTACTTACAAAAAGTAATGTAGAAGTTTTTGCTTTAGCCAGAAGAAGAGAAAAATTGGAAAAATTATCTAATTCTACTGGATGTAAAATTATTGAAATGGATATTAGAAATATTAAAGAAATAGAAAAATTAAAGGGTCAAGAATTTGATATCTTAATTAATAATGCAGGAGTAGGAAGAGGATTTGATAAGATATTTAATACTAAAGGAAAAGATATTAACATAACCATTGATACAAATGTAAAAGCATTTTTGCAAATTTTAAGATGTGTAATACCTAGTATGGTAAGAAAAAAAATGGGACACGTAATTAATGTAGGCTCTATAGCAGGGTTATATCCATTATCGAGTTCTGTTTATGGAGGTTCAAAAGGTGCTGTACATATGATAAATCAAAATCTTCGATTAGAGTTATCGGGGACTGGAATAAGATGTACAGAGATAAATCCTGGAAGAGTTGATACAGAGTTTTTTGATATAGCTTTTGACAATGAAGAAGATAAGAAAAGAATGAAAACTGGTTTAACTTTATTAAAACCTGATGATATAGCAAAAAGTATTTTGTATGCTATAAATGCTCCAGCACATGTAAATATATCATTAATTGAAATTACACCTACTGAACAAGCTCCAGGCGGGGTAGTGATAAAAAAGATTTAGTAAAATATATTTATATTAATTTAATACTTTAATTATTATGTAAATAATTGCTGCTGAAGATGCAAGCGTGATAAGTGTAACAATAGCGATACTTACGTAATTTTTATTATCTTCTTCCTGCATAACTAGCCTATATCTTTTTTGGAGACATGCTTATAGAACACAATGTCTTTCCATAATTATTTGAAATTTGTATTGTTACTACTCTATCATTTCTCTCATAAGATAGAACGCTACTAGTAGAACGAACATTAGTAATTTCTTTCCAAGATAGGTTTGGCATTTCATACCTAAAAAAATCAAAAGTCTCTGCATGACTTTTATTTGGGAATATTGTTAGTCTTCCAAACCAGGCTTCATCACTTCCAAAAATTACTGTATTTGCCATATCCATAACTGAACCATCTGGTATTGGTATATCTTTAAAATTAGCAAAACTTAACTGATCAGCCGGAAGACCTTCTGTCCCAGATACTCCACTGCTTAGAAGTGGTACATTTTTAGTATTACATCCAGATAGTACCAAAATTAAAAAAATAGGTATAAATATTTTATTCATAAAGTATAACAATAATTATTTATTGTAAGTTTTTTAGAAAAAAAATAAAGTAATAAAAAAAAAAACATAATATATTATTTTGACAAATTTAAACAAATTGTATTCTAATATTATTTTGCTAAGCTTTTATTTTTTAATTTATAAAAGATTTGATGGCGTCCTCGGCAAGATTCGAACTTGCGACCCTCTGCTTAGAAGGCAGATGCTCTATCCAGCTGAGCTACGAGGACACTGTATAAAATATAAACTAAAACAAAATAAAATTAAATGTTAAAAAATTTAACTCTTTAAATCTTAATAAGATGTAAATATTTTTCCTAAGAAAAAATTACTTTAAAATAGCTAAAAGTTTAATTTCATATTTTAGAAAATTTTATATGATAAATCAAAAAGTATTATCAAATTGATTTATTTATATATTAAGAATTATAATTCTGTTTTTATTCTGTTAAATCTAAAATTATCAGCATAACTTTTAATCTTAATTGTTTTGCTCTTGTCTGTTATTACTTTAGCATGGAGTTTATTTTTAGTGGCATAAGCTATAGCTTCTTCTTTGCTGTTAAATTTTAATTTTATATAAAAATCGTGATTATTTTTGCCTTTCCAGCCAGTTAATGGATCTGTTTCGAAATCCGGGCTATTAGAACTCTCTAGTATCCAGCAACTAGACTTTTTTAACCCAGATTGAGTTGGAGATTTTTGTGGTTTATAGACAATTACTCTTTTCATACCAGCTAGTAGATGTGGTCGGGGCGGAGTGATTCGAACACTCGACCCTCTGCTCCCAAAGCAGATGCGCTACCAGGCTGCGCTACGCCCCGAGCTAATTTGTATACTATAAATATCATCCTAATACAATAGGTATATTGTCAAATTTATCACTGTTATATAATATGTGAATATATATTGAGGCTGCATACCCTAAAGCAATAACTGGAGTCCACTTAAGATGTCCAAAAAAAGTATAATTGCCTTTAGATTGACCCATTAAGGCAACTCCTGCAGCGGAACCAATTGATAACATGCTTCCTCCAACTCCTGCAGTAAGTGTTGCTAATAACCATTGACCTTGATCCATTTCAGGAAACATAGTCAGAACTGCATACATAACTGGTATATTATCTACTATTGCTGAAAATATTCCTACTAGAATATTAGCTACAGTCGGTCCTAAATCAATGTATGTAACTTCTGCGGTATAAGATAAATATCCAAAAGCAGATAAACCACCAACACACATTAGCACTCCATAAAAGAAAAAAAGCGTATCCCATTCAGCCTTACCAACTTGTCTAAAAATATCAAACTTTTCTTCTATTGTAGAATTTGTTTTGAGTGATTTCTTCTTTAAGAAAAAACCGTAAATACTTAAAACTCCCAGGCCTGTTATCATTCCGAACGTGGTAGGCAAATGATACTTTTGATGACTTATGACAGTTAACGTAATTGTTAATAAAAAAAGAATAATAGTAACTATTGCTCCATCTTTCAAGACAACTTCTTCAGAAGATTTTTCTGGGTTTTCTTTTGGAATTGCAAAATACATAATAGCAGCAGGCACTATATAATTTACTACTGAAGGTACAAAAATACTAAAAAATCCGA
>PBGQ01000049.1 GCA_002720125.1 Rickettsiales bacterium
AATATCAAATCCTCGTTTTTGTGCCCTTAGTAGTGCTCCAACTGCCAGAACGTCATTCCCGCAAAGAATAGCGGTTGTAGCGGGGTGCTCATTAATAAGAGCTTCAAAAGCATCGCCGGCTTCTTCAAATACATAGCTTGCTTCAATTATTTGCGAGTTGGAAACGGCTATCTTATGGTTTTCTAAGCTTTTGATAAAACCAATCTTTCTGTCCCTTGCCCTATCATTTTCAGCTGTTTTTCCGGCAATAATACAAATGTTTTTATGACGTCTCCTAATAACTTCTTCTGCTGCCATCTCTGCTGCGCAAACATTATCAAATCCTATAAATGTATGTTGAGTTGTCTTTCGATAATTCCACGCAATTACATATGGTATTTGGCGTTGTTTGAGATACGCATATATATCTGGATCACGGCCTTCGCCAATTAATAAGAGTGCGTCTGCCCCCTGCGATACAAGAGCGTAAATCTGTTCTTCCTCTAAGTCGCGTTGATAGGATGAACTTGAAACCAGCAGGGTGTAACCTGCGGCACTCAGGGTCTCTTGAAAAGCTTGGATACCATTAGCAAAGATGGCGTTTTCCATTGTTGGAATTATGGCGCCAATTAAATTTGTTTTTTTTGCTGCTAGTACTTTAGCGCCAAAATTAGGAGAATATTCAAGAGATTTTACTGCACTGAGCACCCTCTTTTTTGTATCACTTTTCACGCTTTCTGGATTATTTAAACATCTTGAAACAGTTGCGGTTGAAACCCTTGCCAATCTTGCCACATCTTCAATAGTGGCGCGTTTTCCGATTTTCATTTAAGCGTTTATCCAGTTATCTGTGAATTACTTTACATTAATCTATCGTAAATCATGTAAATTTTGCAAGCGCTTACATTTTGTTTCCAATATCTATGTCACCTCTTACATTTAAGTGTTCTTACGCAACTTTTTTCAAAACTCAATGGTTATTGAATTTTAATTTGTTTATAAAAATTTCAAAGGGATTGTTCTTAGCGTTTTTTGCTTAAGTATTTTTTGGCATCTCTTAACAGTAAAATCATACTGAGAAATGTTAGTGAATTTATTCTTTTATGCGAGCAAAACAATGTTCGGAATCTCAGGATGGCAGGTAAAAAATATCATTAAGACTAAATTGGACTTAATGTAGTTGCAACTCGCTCACTATCTAATCATATTATAAAGCAAGTGGTTTTATTACTCATATTGGTCTATGATCGAGCGAAGATGGGATTGATAAAAGGCGAATAATTTTATAAGGCATTTCATTTCTAGCTGCGACACCTTCATGCCAAATGACTTTCGTGATGCAGCAGGTACTATTTTTGATGGAAGTTTAGGTTCCTGAGAATGGATAAAATTTTGCATGTTATCAGAGGGCAAAAAGGCATTTGAAGATTTGCAAAATGGGCTAGTTGCCCATCCAAAATTTATATTGAAACCGTGACAGAAGGAGATAATAAAATGTCAGAGATACCGCATTTGTTGGTTCATGATCACGAGGATACAGTTGGTGTTGTTGTCGTTGAAGGGCTTGAGGCTGGAACAGATATGCTTGTTTGTGTAACTCATGATAATTCAATCTTTCGGCTAACAGCTAAACAGGCAGCGCCTATTGGTCATAAGATATCGTTGAAAGACCATAAAGTAGGCGACACAGTCTATAAATATGGTGAGGACATTGGCAAAATCATCGTAGATTGTGCGAAAGGCCACCATTTGCATACACATAACTGTAAAACCAAGCGTTGGTAAGGAGCTTGATAATGAACGATCTCTCAAATTTAACGGTTCAGGGTTATCGACGAGGTAATGGTCACATCGGTGTTCGCAATCACGTTTTGATACTGCCACTTGATGACATTTCAAATACAGCTTGTGAAGCGGTTGCTAATAATATTAAAGGTACATTGGCAATCCCGCACGCATATGGGCGCCTGCAATTTGGAGAAGACCTTGAAGTGCATTTTAGAACTTTGATAGGTACAGGCTGTAATGCGAATGTGGCAGCTGTTGTTGTTATTGGGATTGAGCCTGAATGGACGCAGATAGTTGTAGACGGCATAGCAGAAACAGGAAAACCTGTTACCGGGCTTTCAATAGAACAAAATGGTGATTTGAAAACTATTATGGACGCTTCTCGAGTTGCGAAGGAATATGTGCATTATGCAACCGAGATTCAGCGCGAAGAATGCTTTTTGTCTGACTTATGGATTTCAACAAAATGTGGTGAAAGCGACACGACCACTGGCCTTGGTTCTTGCCCAACAGTTGGTAATATGTACGATAAGCTTTTACCAATAGGTATTACTGGTTTTTTTGGAGAGACTTCTGAAATCACAGGTGCTGAGCATATTTGTAAAGAGCGGGCAATTAATTCAGAGGTTGGTGAACGCTGGTATAAAATGTGGAAGGCCTATCAAGATGATGTAATTTTTGCGAACCAAACAGACGATCTCTCTGACAGTCAACCAACGAAGGGTAACATACTTGGTGGCTTAACCACCATTGAAGAGAAAGCTCTCGGTAATCTTGAAAAGATTGGCCGAACTTCAAAATATATTGATATTCTTGGTCCTGCAGAAATGCCTAAATCTGGAAAGGGCCTGTATTTTATGGATAGTTCTTCTGCAGCAGCAGAATGTGTGACGTTAATGGCTGCTGGAGGTGCGGTAATACATACCTTCCCAACTGGCCAAGGTAATGTGATAGGCAATCCCATTGTGCCTGTTATTAAAATAACAGCTAATCCAAGAACAATTCGTACAATGAGTGAACATGTAGATGTTGACGTATCTGGTATTTTGAGGCGCCAAACTACAATTGACGAAGCTGGCGACCAACTAATTGACATGATTGTGCGCACGGCTAACGGACGAAATACAGCTGCTGAAGCACTTGGCCATCGAGAATTTTCGATGACCAAATTATATCGTTCTGCTTAATAAGGGAGTGTGGTAGTAGGTACCGCCTTAATCATTGGAACATATAATAATTAAGACACACGAAGTAGGCCGTATCGTCAGTAGCGCCCTCCAATATCATGGATTGAGCAAACATAGTTCAGACCTGATTTCTAATGCTTTAGTTATGGCAGAAACTGACGGCCACACAGGTCATGGCCTATCTCGTCTAAAGAGCTATCTGGAACAAATTAAAAGTGAAAAGGTAAATATTTGCCCATCTATTAAAGCAGAGTTAAATGGAAATAGCTGGTTAATGTTGGACGCAGATCATGGATTTGCTTTTACAGCTTTTGATCATGCTTTTTCTAGGGCCGTGCCTCTTGTTCGCAAAAATGGAGCGTTGCTCGTAACTATAAACAAATCGCATCATGCTGGGGTTCTTGGTCATCAAGTTGAGCGATATTCAGAGATGGGGATTATAGCACTTATGTTTTCGAACAGCCCTGCCGCAATGGCGCCTTGGGGCGGGTCTACACCTATTTTTGGAACTAACCCTGTCGCATTTGCCTGTCCAAGACATACTGCGCAGCCACTTCTGATTGATCTCTCTCTTTCAAAGGTGGCGCGAGGTAAAATTATGAGATTAAAAAAAGAGGGCAAAACAATTCCAAATGACTGGGCTATTGGTCCAAATGGTTCCGCCACAACCGATCCTGAGCAAGCTTTAAAAGGAGCGATGTTGCCGATAGGTGGGGTAAAAGGTGCATCTCTCGCATTAATAGTTGAACTGATGACGGCAGGGCTCGCAGGCGCGCATTATGGGTTCCAAGCCTCCTCTTTTATGGATGCAGAGGGTTCAAAGCCAAATGTTGCTCAGACACTAATTCTTATAGCACCTCCAGCGGAACGATTAATTCATTTTGAGAAGTTGTTCACAGCTATTTTAGCCCAGCCAGGCACTCGTCTTCCTGGAATGAACCGGTTTAAAAAGCGAGCAGATGTTACAAAAAATGGATTGAGAGTTCTCAAAGATGATTATGAATACATTTTATCACAGGCGAAAAAATGACCAATCACTTATACGGAATAGCGCATCGATATTACCCCGGAATAATTTTAGCAGGAATTTTAGCTCTTGCAGCTCAATTTATTTCTGATCATTATGGCGCTCCAACGATGCTTATGGCATTGCTTTTTGGAATGGTTTTGAGTTTTCTCTCTAAAGAAGAGCGTTGTGTAGAGGGAATAAATTTTGTTGCGAAGAAAGTTCTTAGGTTAGGTGTTTCCTTGCTTGGTGCTCGAATAAGTTTTGAGATGATTTCAGCAATAGGGCTTGTAAATGTGGCAATCACATTAATTGCAGTGTTAGCCACAATAAGTTTTGGAATTTTTCTATCTAAATGGTTGAAGATTGATAGGTATTTTGCCTTTTTAACTTCTGGTTCGGTTGCTATTTGTGGCGCTTCTGCGGCTATTACAATTGCTGCTATTTTACCAAAAAATAAAGAGCGTGACGAAGAGCTTATATTCACAGTTGCTGGCGTCACAGTTCTGTCAACATTTGCAATGATACTATATCCCATCTTAGGTCAAAAAATTGGACTTACAGGAGATGCATTAGGGGTTTTTTTAGGTGCAACTATTCATGACGTTGCTCAGGTTGTAGGGGCAGGATATTCCGTTGATGAACCAACAGGTGATATTGCAACAATTGTTAAATTGTTGCGAGTTGCGATGCTTGCTCCTGTCGTCATTATCGCCGGATTAATTATTCGTTATGCAATAGGGGGGGGGAGGAACTAGCGAGAGCCCACCAATTCTTCCTTTTTTTGTTTTAGGATTTATTTTGGTTGCGCTTGCTAATTCGTTTGGCATATTGCCACAAATTGTAAAGGATGTGTTTCAGGTTGCTTCACGTTGGTGTTTAGTTATGGCGATTGCAGCTGTTGGGATGAAAATCGATTTAAGCCAACTTCGTCATTTTGGCAGGTCCGCTTTTTTTCTTATTATTGCTGAAACAGCGTTTGTAGCTATTTTTGTAATAAGTGTTCTTTTGATTTAGAGGTACTTAAATTTGATACATAATTTGAAGGTAAAAAACTTGAATATTAAAAGCAATTTAAATTTGTAGTTAAGACACATGGTGATGAGACTTTCCTGTAGTGTGACAATCTGTTATTCAAATCAGAGTTTTTTTTAAATAGGAATGAATATGTTACTGCGAAACAAGACCGTAAGTATAATCGGAGGCTCTGGATTCATTGGAAGAGCATTAGTCGAAAAATTGGCGCGTGCAGAGGCACGCGTTACAATTCTTACTCGAAATGCCACGCGTTCAAAAAAATTAAAAACAGTGGGGGATGTTGGCCAAATCACTATCATATCAGGAGATGCATTGCAGGACGATGATTTGTCAAATAGTATTCAATCTGCTGACTATATCGTAAATTTGGTTGGTATCTTTCACCCATCTAGAAAACAAAATTTTGAAAACGCACAAGCCGAATTGCCGAAAAGAATAGGTGAAATCTCAGAACAGCTAGGAATTAAAAAAATAGTTCAGCTATCTGCAATCGGCGCAGACCTTAATGCTGCGAGCAAATATTATAGAACTAAAGCTGAGGGAGAGAGAAGTTTACTTCGTCTCGCGCCTAATAGTACAATTTTGCGCCCATCTATTGTTTTCGGACCAGGAGACGGTTTTTTTGATCGGTTCGCAAAAATGGCTATGTTCGCGCCGGCGTTACCATTATTAGCGGGGGGCAAAACAAAATTTCAACCTATTTTTGTTGGCGATGTTGCTGAATCGATAATATATTGTCTGAAAAACAGCCAAACAAATGGACAAATATATGAAATAGGAGGCCCCTCTGTTTACAGTTTTAAAGATTTATTGTCCTATACACTTTCGTCTATAAATAAAAAGAGAGCGTTAATCCCTGTTCCAATTTTTGCTATGCAAGTTCCTGCAGCAATGGCGTCTATTTTGCCTAATCCACCAATAACTCGTGACCAGTTGCTCATGTTAGATACAGATAATATTGTAAATGGGGATATGCCAGACATAACTTCATTTGGCATTACTCCACAACCAATCGAGGCTCATGTCCCAATTTATTTAAATTGTTACCGACAAGGTGGAAAATTTGCACAGTCATGAGTTAAAAACTGCCTTAGGAAAATACTTAATATAACAAATCTCGTTTTATCAGTAAGTTGTGTGTCAATAACTCCATATTAATTCACCTTTCTATATATTTTAAAAAATTTTTAATTTTTAAACTTGAAATTTATAAAAAAAGGTAATACATACTGACCTAAGTGGCACGTTTTTTGTAACATGTTGTTTGGAATTGAATGAAATAAATCTGTTTGTGAAAGATTTTGGGTTCAATCATAACTGCTCTATTTGAGACTGAATTATATCTGTGTTAATTGAAATCAAAGCAGACAAAAGTCGTCCATTTTTTTCTTCAATTACTCAGATGTTCGTTATTTACTTTGGGAGTTATATTCTTTGAAAAAACTTAGAAGTCACCTTGGTTTGTATGATCCCAATTTAGAGCACAGCGCTTGCGGTGTTGGTTTTCTTACGAGGAAAGACGGTAATCAAACTCACGAAATTCTGAAACTGGGTAATGAAGCGTTATGCGCAGTTCCTCATCGGGGAGGTATGTCGGCAGAGGGTGTAGGTGATGGTGCAGGTGTATCAATTGACCTTTCTGAATCGTTTTTTTCAAAACTAACAAAATCCAGACTAAAAACAGGGAAATTTGGGGTTGGTAATTTTTTCTTTCCAAACGACAAAAAACAGCATAATAGCGCAAATGAAATTATTAAACAAACATTTAACAAATTTGATTTCAAAGTCCTTTTACAGCGAACAGTTCCCGTGAATATGGAAAAGCTTGATAAGAGAGCACAAAAATATCAACTTCCTATAAAACAATGGATATTTTTGCAGCCAGACCGTAAACACGAAACATATAATTTCGATTCTGAAATTTACAAAAGTATGTTAATGATAGAAGCCCGTGCTTACCAAGATCTGAGTTTGGAGGGTCTTTATCCATTATCTTTATCATCAAAGCTTCAAGTGTTAAAAGGAAGATTGAACTCTTGGGAATTGATACCTTACTTCAATGATCTTAATGATCCAGAACATGAGGTTCATTCTCTTTATTTTCACACGAGATTTTCCACAAATACTGACCCACACCCCACAATGGCGCAACCTTTTAGATTGATGGCGCATAATGGTGAGTTGAATACGGATAAAAAAAATCGTTTGTCCGAAACAGCTATAGCACTTGCAAGAAATAATCAAATTATAAGACCCAAGGGCCAATCCGACTCTTGTAGATTGGATCAAACACTTAATTCAAGAGTTTTTGAAGAAAATTTAGATTTAGTTACTGCTGTTGTGTCAATGATGCCACCTGCCTGGGAGAATGACAAAAACATCAGTAAACCGGTAAAAGCTATGCTTGAATATTTTTCGTTATTTGAGGAAAAGAATGATGGCCCAGCGGCACTTATATTTGGAGATGGTAAAATCATAGGTGCTAGATTAGATAGATTAGGTTTGAGACCGCTGAGAAGCGTAGAGACGGCTGAGTTTCTTGCGGTTACTTCAGAAGCTGGACAGATATATTTTGATCCCGAAAAAATAATAAGTCGTGGTCGAGTTGAGGCTGGTGGTATGATTTACTACGACCATGGTTTAAAGAAAACCTTTCGAACAAATGAAACTCTAGAAAATTTAGCCAGTCGAGTGGACTATCAGAAACTACTTTCAAACCTTAGCGTTAAAATTAAAAGTCTTCCTGAACCAAAAGTTAAACCAGAGGTGGCAGCTTCATCTTATGATGGTGATCTTGAGTTGGATGCTAAATACGTTGCGTATTCTCATAATCAAGAAAGTTTTAAATTTTTGCTAGACCCTATGCTTAATTATGGTTCCGAAAAAGTGTCGGCTATGGGTTACGGGAACGCTATAAATGCGCTTTCGGATGTTGAAGGTGGTATAGCAAAATATTTTAGTCAAAGGTTTGCTCAAGTGACAAACCCACCATTAGATTCAATCAGAGAAGCCGATGGAATGACTCTTAGGGTTTCCTTGGGTGAGAAGCCGCATAATGGAAAATCTAGATCAAAGCAAATAATTTTGGATAGTCCAATTCTTAAAATGTCCGAAATTTTAAAAATAAGAGAGCAAAAATTTACGCCGTGTGAAACATTCGATATTCTCTATGAGCCAGAGCCTGATAATGTTGAAATTAACGAAGATAATTTACTTAGAGCCATTGATAATGTTTGCGACAACGTTGCTAATTTTGCTCAAAAAAAGGGTGGTATAGCCATACTATCAGACAGAGGTATGTCCAAAAAGTTTGCATCAATCCCGCTAATTTTAGTAATATCGACAATTAATCAAAAGTTAATCGCGGATGGACTAAGACTTAAGGTTTCGGTCATAGCAGAGAGCGGCCAAATTGTGTCATCACATCACATAGCATGTGCGTTAGGCTTTGGGGCCTCAGCCGTTTATCCGATCTCGGTAAGATTGAGAGCGGAAGAGCTGTTTGGAGATGAAAAGGCCACTGAAGCTTTTCAGCGTTTTCGGAAAGCTGGTGAAAAAGCGTTAATGAAAACCATGGGGAAGGTTGGTCTTTGTACAGCAGAGAGTTACATCGGGGGAGAATTTTTTGAACCAAATTTTCTTGACACTAATGATCCAGTTCTATCTCGTATGCTCCCAAATATGAAAACACCTGTGGGAGGAGTGCGATTTCGGACTATTTCGCAATCAGCCGCGGATTGGCACTCATATTCGAAGAAAATACAAACATCGAATGACATACCTATTCTTGGATTATTTAAAGAGCGGTCTGAGGGTGCCGGTCATTCTTTCGGTACAGCTGCAGTTCGAGGCTTCGTAGATTTAACGGAAGAAGAAATTAAATTTTCTGATAAACAAAATAATATCCTGGATGGTGAGGTAAACCCGTTCAGTGTTATGACCCTTAATCAGATGAAAGATGCTTTCGACATAGACGAAAATGGATATGTTAATACTAGTTTCGAAGAGCTCGATGAATCCGTGATTGATAACTTTGAAATTACCTCCGCATATAGAAAGTTTTCACTTGATATTTTTGAAGAAAGAATGAACAGACCTGCTGCTTTGCGGGACATTCTATCACTACCAGCTGATATCACTTACATGACTACATACGAAGACATTAAGCGCGAAATGATGCTTTTTAATCGAGCGGGTAATAACGATTTTGTCATACGGGGTTTGACTTGTGTTAAAGTATCTGAAGACAATTTTAACCTAAATTTAACAGGTCCTTTGGCTTATGACTTAGGAAGGTTGGATATATTAGCACAAACTCTGATTGACCGTTTTAATGAAGATATTAAGGGTCACTTTGTTTCTAGTCGTTCATTAAATATTACAGCTTCTGGATTTGCTAAAGATTATTTGGAAAGACTTCGTGGAGCACCATCATCTATTGAGATTGATATGGTTCAACCTGCTTCAGAAATAACGAAAAAGATTGCGTCAGGGGCAATGTCTCATGGGGCCCTTGTAGCTTCAGCTCACGAAGCTGTTGCTCATGGCACAAATATGGTAGGCGGAATGTCAAACTCTGGTGAAGGTGGGGAACACATCAGCCGTTATGGAACAATTCGTGCTAGTAGGATTAAGCAGTTTGCCTCAGGCAGGTTTGGCGTTTGGGCTGGTTATTTAGCAGACCCTAAACTAGAGGAAATTGAAATAAAGATTGGGCAGGGAGCAAAACCGGGAGAAGGTGGACAATTACCGGCTGCAAAAGTAACTGTAGAAATCGCTGCTGCGAGAGGAGGCACGCCAGGAGTGGAGCTAATATCTCCTCCCCCTCATCATGATACTTATTCGATAGAAGACTTAGCCCAATTGATTCATGACGCGAAGGCCGCTCGTGTTAGAGTTATAGTAAAGTTGGTGAGTTCCGAGGGCATTGGAACCATCGCAGTGGGCGTTGCTAAAGCTGGAGCTGATGTAATTAATGTTGCAGGTAATACCGGAGGAACTGGGGCCGCTGCCGTCACATCTCTTAAATATACTGGAAGAGCAGCGGAAATCGGTATAGCGGAAGTTCACCAAGCTTTATGCCATAATGGGCTTCGCGAGAAGGTTGTTCTGCGAAGTTCCGGCGCCATGCAAACCGGATTAGATATAATTAAGGCATCTCTATTGGGCGCGGACAGTTTTGAATTTGGGACAACAGCGCTCATGATGCTTAAATGTGTCATGGCAAAGAATTGTAATATTAAGTGTCCTGCAGGTTTAACAACAAACGCGGAAACCTTTAGCGGAGACCCAAGAGCTTTGGCACAGTATCTCCTTAATATCGCTCACGAGGTAAGGGAGATTTTAGCTATGCTTGGTTTTAAGAACTTAGAAGAAGCCAGAGGTAGGTCTGACCTTTTGCATCTTTTAGATCATCCAGCTTCGATAGGTCATTTAAACCTTAGAGAGATGTTAACTAGAGTTGAAGCAGAAAAAGTAAACAAACCTAAATATATGCCACGCGATTATTCGGTTGATGATTTTTTGCTTGGTCAAGTTGAGAATTTTCTTCGTTCTGACGAAACCGAAATTATATTGAAGCCGAACACTCCGCTCAATAATCGAAATAAATCTGTTGGCGGACAATTATCAATCGACATAGAACGTATACTAAACTACGGGAAAAAAATGAAATCTGGAAGCATTGTAACCGATAATCGTGGACGTTGTTTTTTAGATTATGAGAGCGTAAAAATTGCAACAAAGGGTTCTGCCGGCCAGAGCTTTGGAGCTTTTTGTAATGATGGTATGGTTTTTGAACACACGGGAACATGCAATGACGGTGTAGGCAAAGGAGCGTGTGGCGGAAAAATTATCGTAAAATCGCCCGCTGGTGGTGGTAAGCACTACGGAGATAACGTTCTCGTTGGAAACTTTACCTTATTTGGTGCATCTGGTGGAAAAGCTTTTATTGAGGGGCAAGCTGGTGACAGGTTTGCAGTACGAAACTCAGGAGCTACCGCGGTTGTTGAAGGGGTTGGTGAGTTTTGCGCGGAGTATATGACCAACGGCGCAATTTTGAATATTGGAGGATTTTCAAAGGGTTTTGGTAACGGTATGTCGGGTGGTTTTGCTTACCAATATGATCCAGAAAACATATTTGAGCAATTTGTTAGTCACGACTCTGTGATTTTAGGTAAAATTGGTCAAGGAGAGACTTCAGAGGCAGTGCATGAACATGCTGTAAAACAAATGCTTGAATGGCATTATTTAGAAACTAAATCATCCAAAGCGAAAAAACTAATTCAAGATTGGGACAAAATTAAAGAAAAAATATGGTGGGTAATGCCAAAAGCTCTCCTGCAGTATCAAGATTATGAGGAGATACTGTCCTCAAAATCGAGAAAAGAGATAACGGAGGAATTAGCCACTGCCCTTGCTAATCATCAGGTAAAAAAGATCAAATCTGCTTGGAAACTCAATTCTCCAGTTAATGATGGTGCTATTCCTACTGAAACTAAAGAAAGTAAAAAATCCATGGCAGAGCTGTTAAATTCCTACACAGTTTTGGATATGGCTCAGAAAATTATATTAAAAAAATCAAAAAATATTTGGAATGGAAATATCAGTGATCAGCTAACCAAAAATCTTATAATGACAGAAGATTTTAGTCTTATGACAGAGTTGTCTAAGTATGCAAAAGAGGCGTTAGCAGATTACACAGATGAAGAAATTGCTATTCTGGTGGCGAATAAAAGATTAACAGATTTTAAACAAGCTTTGGCATTGAGAAATGTTATTAGCATGGAAAGTCCAGCAACGTATTCTTGGATTATCTATCAAAATCAAAAAAATATAAATGCGTTAGGTTCTATACCAAGCTTTGATGAATTATTTGCCAAGTCAACTTTGGCAGAACTTAGCCAGACAGTTTTTATGGACAAAGGTAATGAAATCTCTAAATATACCCATTGATGCCCCGTTCAACGAAAACCAGAGAGCTTGGTTAGATGGTTTTGTCGCTGGGCTCAAGTCCAGCGATTGGAGCAATTCTAGCAGTGAAAGCGTACATAACGCTAACAATTTAAAGACTTTGGAAATCTTATTCGGAACGCAAACCGGAAATGCTGAGGGACTTGCGAACGATGCGGCTACCTTAGCAAAGACAAGAGGATATTTGGCAAACGTACGTGAACTAGATTCCATCGATATGGAATATTTAGCAAATGTTGAAAATGCTATTATAATCGTGTCAACTTATGGCGAAGGGGAAATGCCCGATAATGCCGGAATATTCTGGGATTCCTTAGTATCAGAGTCTGCACCCAGATTGGAGGCGCTTTCTTTCGGTGTTTTGGCATTGGGTGATACTAGTTACGATGAATTTTGCCAAGCTGGAAAATTAATTGATACAAGGCTTGAACAATTAGGCGCTATGAGAACTAGTGTTAGGATAGATTGCGATGTAGATTTTGAAGAGCCTGCTGCTAATTGGTTGGATTTAGCCATTCCAGATATGGGAACCTCTTTAAATGAAACCTCTAAAATGAATTCTTCCTCGAATGGAAAAGAAAACATTGATGAGGCACCACCTAGTTGGAACAGAAAAAATCCATATCAAACTTATTTAAAGGAAAATCGGCTTTTATCTGCCTCGGGATCGGCGAAAGAAATCAGACATATTGGTGTAAATATAGCCAACAGCGGGATCACGTATGAAGCTGGTGACTCACTAGGTATTATGCCGGTCAATTCATCTTATCTTGTTGAAGAAATCATAAAAATTTTAGGAGTAAATCAAGACTATTCACTGGAAGGTACAGATGAAAGCTTGTCAGGTCTTTTGAGCACAAAATACGAAATAATGACACCCTCTAAGGACTTGATTTATGAGGTAGAGAGACATGCGTCAAACACTGGTCTTAGTTCCGCCATTGCAAACAAAGAGACGCTAGACACATTTCTTTGGGGACTGGATACCTTAGACTTATTAAAGTTATTAAAGGATTTTCATTTTTCACCTGAACAATTTATTAAACTTCTCAGACCGTTACAACACAGAGCTTATTCTATTTCATCTAGCTTCAAATCCTTCCCAGAAGAGATCCATCTAACCGTAGCGGCAGTGAGATGGACGTATGATGATAGAATACATAATGGTGTTGCCTCTACCTTTCTTGCTGATCAGAACTCTGGTGAAACAACCAATGGGGTTTTCCTATTGCCAAATAAAAATTTCCGAGTGCCTAAGGATGATAGTGTCCCTATGGTTATGGTTGGTCCAGGAACAGGAATTGCTCCCTTTAGAGCTTTTTTACAGGAAAGAGAAGAGCGTGGCGCGAAGGGAATGAATTGGCTGTTCTTTGGCGATCAGCATAGAAAATACGACTTCCTTTATGAGCAAGAACTTGGCCAAATGAGTGACACCGGTCTTTTAACACGTCTTGACTTAGCATTCTCTAGAGACCAGAAGGAAAAGATTTATGTCCAAAATAGAATGCTGGAAAATAGTTATTCACTTTTTAAGTGTTTGGAAGAGGGCGGACATTTCTACGTGTGCGGTGACGCCTCTAAAATGGCCAAGGATGTTGATAGAGCACTTTTTGAGGTTATAAAGCATCAAGGTAGTTTTACAGATGAACAGACAACCGATTATATTAATTTGCTAAAAAAAGAGAAAAGGTATTTACGGGACGTTTATTAATTCAGCTAGTGTGATGAAAATATCATTGAATATTTAAATAATTAGTGTCAAAAATCAGCCCATTATAATATGGCCAAGCCTATTAGAAATATCCCCAAAATTAACCGATATATTACGAAAACCTTGAAATCGGTTTTTCCAACCCACAATAATAAAAAGCGTATTGAACTTAAGGCTACAACAAACGAAAGAACGCAAACAAGTATAATTGGCGCTAAGTTATAAGTTACATCTGATAAAACAATTTTAATAATTTGTAAAACCCCAGCTGCGGTTATCACAGGTATACCAGAGAGCAAAGAATACTCTGTTGCGCTTGTTCTGTCATAACCTAGGTATCTTGCCATTGATATTGTGACACCACTTCGCGAAGAACCAGGTATTAATGCAAAAATCTGAAAAAAACCAATAATTAAGGCATCTTTAACGTTTATGCTAGAAAGAGTTTTGGAGGAGCTACCAATCCTATCTGCGTGAAATAAAATCAATGCAAAGAATAAATTACCAATTCCAATCGTTATTAATAGACGAAGTATTGAAATATTTGTTTGTACAATTAAAAACCCAATTACTAATATGGGAAGACATCCAACGATTAAGCACCTAACAAGATTTGCATCTTCGTATTTTTTCTTGTCTCCAATATCTCTGAAATTATTTCCTAACAAACTGGCAAAGTTAGAAAATATTGTTTTGGATAGTCTAAAAACTATCCTTCTAAAGTAAAAAATCACAGCAAACAAAGAACCAATGTGTGCAGCAACTTCGATTTCAATACCTTTTTTACTAAAATCACCAATCTCAGATATCAAAATTAAATGGCCAGAAGATGAAATAGGTAAAAATTCAGTAAAACCTTGAATTATGGCTATTATGCTTATTTGTAAAAATTCATCTAATTTAATGTCCATCAATAATACCCATCATAAGTAAATTTTTGGCCTTTTTGGTCCCGAAGTAATTATACTGAGGCTTTTTTAAACATAAACTTCAATTAAAGTCCTGCTTTTACTGAAATTCTTGAACATAACCCATTATCTTTCTATAGTTTCAATAAAATAATTTAAATCATTTATATTAAGATTTTTCTTTAATGCGATTTTTCAGTTCAATAGAAATTCATTACACGAAAAAATAGCAAGGTGAGAAAATTTTGTTAGAGGTAAAGTTTTAATTTGTCTTTAATCATGAGAACTAACCTAGGAATAAAAAAGTTACAATAATTATGTCAGATCGTTACAAATTAAGGTCTTATCTCCCCAAAGACAAACAATCTGTGCATCAAATGATAATAGAGGAATTTGGACATGACTATTTAGACCGGTCGGTCTGGAAATTTCGAAAATCAAAACCCATAGAAAAACTTGGATTGATAGTTTCAGATACTTTTCACTTGCATCATGAAGAAATAGTAGCAAGCTTACAATATTGGCCAATAAAGATTGCTGAATATAAGTCACTTCTCTTGGGTCCTTTGGTAGTGAGAGATCACTTAAAAGGAAAAGGTATTGGTTCACTATTAATAACCTCTTCTCTAAAGATGATCAAAAATAGTGGTTGGAATTTTTG